>NZ_JAYSJZ010000050.1:0-88010 GCF_043726815.1 Lacisediminihabitans sp. | reverse complement strand
CCCCGCTCCCGACAACCCTTCGGGGAAGTTGGTTTTGTTGCGCCATGGGGAGACGGAGTGGTCCAAGGAAGGACGCCACACAGGACTCACGGATGTTCCGCTCACTGCTCGCGGTGAGGAGCTTGCCCGCGGCGCGGGTCGGTTGGTCGCTGGCTACGATTTCTCACTGGTCCTGAGCTCGCCTCTGCAGCGCGCGCAGCGGACCGCCGAACTGGCGGGCCTGCATGCCGAGGTCGATCCGCTCCTCGTGGAATGGGACTACGGCGGCTACGAAGGGCGTACCTCGCGCGACATTCGAAGCGAACTCGGCTACAACTGGAGTGCTTTCACCCACGGCGTGATTCGTGGGCAGACGCCCGGCGAGACTGTGGAAGAGGTCGCCGCGCGCGCCTCGCGCGTGCTTACCCGAGTGCTGCCCGCGATGGCGGAGGGAGATGTCGCCCTGATCGCGCACGGCCACTTTCTGCGCATCCTGACGGCCGTGTTCCTGCGGATGGCCCCACGGTTCGCGGCCCAGATCACTCTGGATGCCGGATCAGTGTCCGTGCTCAGTTTCTACCGCGAGCAGCCGGCCATCCTTTCTTGGAACTATGGACCCGAGCTGCCCCTGGTCCCCTCGGAGTCCTGAGCTCTTCATGAATTGAGCCGATGCTCAGCGACTGAAGGTCACGTGGATGACGCCGCTCTCCGCGACCTCGGATGACACGTCGTACCCGTCCTCGAGCAGATGCAGATCGTCCCAGAGGCGGGAACCGCGGCCGAGGACGATGGGTGTGAGGGCCACGTGCAGGCGGTCGACGAGCCCGGCCCGGAGGAAGTCGCGCACCACACTCGCTCCCCCGCCGATGCGGATGTCGCCGTCACCGGCCAGCCGCCGTGCCTCCTCGAGCGCCTCCTGGGGAGTCGCGGTGCGGAATTCGAACCGCGTGCCGTTCGGGAACTCCATCGGAGGGCGCGCAGTGTGGGTGAGGACGAGCACGGTGAAGCCGAACGGCGGCTCCTCTCCCCACCAGCCACGCCAGTTGGGGTCGTCCGGGTAGGTGTGGAATCCGAACATCCCGGCGCCCATGATCTCGGCCCCGATTCCCTCGAAGTAGGCCTGCGCGTAGCGATCATCGACCCCGGTGGTGCCCAGGCCGCTCCCCTCGTGCATCACCCGTTCGCGAAAGGTGCGCGTCGCGACGTACGGGGCGACCAATCGGCCCCAGTCCTCGCCGAACACGTTTTCCGGAGTCTGGTCGGCGGTGACGGCGACGCCGTCGAGGGAGAGATTGAGATCGGCGCGAACGGCCATGGTGCTCCTTGGTCGGTAAATGCAGTGGTGTCTAGGTAGTCACGGCTCCCGCGCGCTGTCAACTCTCGCGGAGAGGGAGGGCCAATGGTCAGCCTCGCGCGGTCACAGACTCCGAGCGCAGAATCGACCAGACCTGCTTGTCGTGGAAGATGTCCCCGACCTTCCACGCCTCGCGCAGCGTGCCTTCGAAGGTCATCCCCAGCCGCCGAGCAACGTCCGCGCTGCGCTCGTTGTCCGCGCGGCAGCGCCATTCGGCACGGTGGATGCCTCGCACGCCGAATGCCCAGTCGAGCAGGGCGCGGCAGGAGAGCGTGATGAGCCCTCGACCCTCCGCATCCGGCTGCAGCCAGCAACCCAGCTCGCACGTGCCGGCGGCCGCGTTCAAGTCCACGAACATCACGCCGCCGACGAGCACGCCCTCGTGCCAGATGCCGAAGATCCGCGCGCCGTCACGCGCCGTCTGCTCGGCGTAGCGCGAGAGCGTCGCGCGGGCGCCCGGGACACCTTCGGAGAGGAAGCTCGGACCGACCCACGGGCGGATGTGCTCACGGGCACGGTCCAGGTGAGCCGCGAACTCGGTAGCGTGCCAGACCTCGAGCGGGCGCAATTCGGCGGTTTCGGTCAGCTGTACGGCGAACATCGACTCAGCCTCTCACATCGCTCTCCGCCGCACGGAAGCGGTGGCCAGGCAACACCCTTCCCCTCGCGCGGTCACGGTGGAAGAGTGGAGCCGCCCTCATCAAACTCGAAGGAGACCATCATGACCGTCACACTGAATCCGTACCTCAGCTTTCGCGACAACGCCAGGGAAGCCATCACGTTCTACAAGTCGGTGTTCGGCGGAGAACTCGTCATCAGCACGTTCGACGACTTCCACGCCAGCCAGGATGCGTCCGAGGCCGATCTCGTGATGCATTCCGCCCTGACCACAGACACCGGTCTCACGCTCATGGCCTCGGATACTCCCCAGCGCCTGCCGTACAACCCCGGCAACAACATCTCCATCTCGCTGAGCGGGCCCAAGTCAGACGAGCCGGCAATGCGCGGCTACTGGGAGAAGCTCATCGAGGGTGGCACCGTGACGATGCCCCTGGAGACGGCGATCTGGGGCGACTCCTTCGGCATGTGTGTCGACAAGTTCGGCATCCCGTGGCTCGTGAACATCGCCGGAGCGCCCGCCTGAGCAGAGCTGGCTCAGCCCGCCAACCACGCCCACCAGGACCTCTTGGCGCGGGCTCGACACTCGGGAGCGGCGTTCAGCAGCAACTCCAGGTACTCGCGCACCGCCGACTCCGAAATGAACGTGGAATTCCCGCACGCCTCGCAGACGCGAATGTAGTGATGGGTCGCCAGACCGACCCCGTAGTACGGGTTGTGGACTGTCTTCATCCAGCCGGCGCACTCCGGACAGTGCATGGGTTGTGCGAACCGGCTGGGGATGTTCGGCCCGACGTCCATCACGAGCAGACAATCGAGTCGAAGTGGGACACGGACGATCGACGCCGGACTGCCGGGGAAGGCTGAGACACCGTGCACCTGCAAACGAGTTTTTTGGCGAGGCGCTGACGCGCCTCTGTGATTCACCGTTACAGGTCGATGTGTGGACGTGCTGTCGAGACTCCCCCAGGCAGGGCACGTGGTCGAGGAAACCGCGTTCTGAACGACTGTCGAGCCCGACTCGGTTCCCCAAGTGGACTCTAACACGCGCCGGCTCCGATCGTCGGAAAGCGGATTCCCCGCAGCCGACGGGCGACAGTGCCTTCTCGTCGGGGTCGACCGGAGTCCAGCCGAACCATCCGTTGTCGGTGGGAATCACCGCCCAGTCCCCGCAGACCCAGACCTTGTCCACGTAGACCGACTTCGGCGACCATGGCTCGTCGAAGGTGGGCGCGGACTGCCGGTCAATCTCCGCGCATCTGGCCGGGTCGAGCTTCGTCTTCGTGTCTGCCCGCAGGATCGCCGGGTCGCCGGTGGTCGACTCGTGGGTGCGGATCTCGGTGGCATCCGCCGGCAGCCACGGCACCGACCTGTTCCAGTTGCCCGCCAGGTCCGTCGTCGAGCTGAACGTGTGGGATGCCTCGTGATGCAGTTGCTCGGCGATGGCGGTGCAGCCGGTCAGGCCGAAGGCGGCAAGCACGCCCAGGGCGAGGATGGTGGCCGAGCTCGATTTGTTCATTCCTCCAGACTGCGTTGCCGCAGCTGAAGAAACATCACTCCGAGGTCGTGCCGCCATCCATCGCTCTGATGACCTTTTCGCGCTGGGGCGAACGAGGTCGCTACGGCAGGATGTGGCCCGCGGCGGTGAAGAGCCGGTACCACTCCTCGCGGCTGAGCGGAATCTCCGACCCGGCCGCGGAGTCCTTCACCCGCTCGGGCTTGGTCGTTCCCAGCACGACCTGGATGTTGGCCGGATGCCGGGTGATCCAGGCGACGGCGATGCCGGTGGGCGTGACTCCGTGGGCGGCCGCGATCTCATCGAGGGCGTCGTTGAGCGGCCCGAAGTTCTCCCGGTCGCCGAGGAACACCCCGTCGAAGAAGCCCTTCTGGAACGGCGACCAAGCCTGAAGCGTGATGTCGTTGAGGCGGCTGTAGTCGAGGATCCCATTGTCGCGATCGATCGACTGGTCGAGCCCCGCCATGTTCGCGGCAATCCCGGCCGCGATCAGCGGCGCGTGCGT
The DNA here is from genome assembly GCF_043726815.1 of Lacisediminihabitans sp. Taxonomy (NCBI): domain Bacteria; kingdom Bacillati; phylum Actinomycetota; class Actinomycetes; order Micrococcales; family Microbacteriaceae; genus Lacisediminihabitans; species Lacisediminihabitans sp. The sequence goes on along the minus strand of NZ_JAYSJZ010000050.1, from coordinate 84,038 downwards.
GATGCTCAGCTGAACCTGGTTGAAGGCGAGCGGCTGGCTCACGGACCGCTTGAGGAGTTCGATCTGCCCGGGGGGCTGGTTCGACACGCCGAAGTTGCGCACCTTGCCCGAACTGTGGAGCGTGTCGAAGGCCGCGGCGACCTCGTCGGGCTCGACCAGGGTGTCCGGACGGTGCAGCAGCAGGATGTCGAGGTACTCGGTGTTGAGCGCCTCGAGCGACTCGTCCACCGTGCGCAGGATGTGCTCCCGGGAGAAGTCGAAGAACCCGTTGCGGATGCCCACCTTGGACTGGATGATGACGGTCTCGCGGTCGGCCGGCGTGAACGTGACGGCCTCGCCGAAGCGCCTCTCGCATCCGTGTGCGCCACCGTAGACGTCGGCGTGATCGAAGAAGTTGATGCCGGCATCGCGTGCCGTGCCGACCAGAGTGCGGATCTCCTCGTCGTCGAGTTCGGAGATCCTCATCAGGCCGAGGATGACGTTCGAGGCGTTGAGGGTCGTCTGCGGCGGAGTGAATGTTTTCATCGGTCCATTCTCCCGCACCCGAGCGACTGGCCTCGCCGTGCGGTCAGGCGCCGATGGCCAGCAGCACGTGATAGACGACGTAGACCGGCCAGACGAGCGCCTGCAGCAGCCCCAGGATCACGGCCCAGAATGTGCCGTCCGAGGTGGAAATGAAGTAGATGGCGGCACCGATGTACGCCAGCAGGAAGGCGAATCCCCACTGTCCGTCCCGCACCGTGACCCGTGTTCTGCCGTCCGTCGCCATTCGATTCTCCGCTCATCCGAGATCTTCTTGACTTGCCCATCGGGCCAAGGCTAACCGGGCCGGACGTGGCCCGACAGGTCCGAAAGTCCTCAGTCCGCCGGCTGCGACCCGCCGATGCGCACGCGCTTCGCCCGGGACGCCTGGCCGTGCAGGATGCTGACGGCGCTCTTCGGCACGCCGAAGTGCGCGGCGAGCACCCCGATGAGGGCGTCGTTCGCCTTCCCGTCCACGGCCCGTTCCCGCAGGAAGACCACCAGACGATCCTCGCCCTCCTCGACGAGGGGTCCCTTGCGGCTGCCGGGCTTCACCCAGACCGTGATATCCATGGCGACTCGCCTCGCGCTTGCCGGTTGCCTCTGCCGCCTCCCACGTTAGCCAACGGGGACGCCCCCAGGAGCCGGAGCGCGCATCGGGCACGACTCTCGTGGCCACGTCAGTCCTTGATCCCGGACATCGTGATCCCCTGGATGAAGGTCTTCTGGGCAAAGAAGAACAGCACAATCACCGGCACCAGGATGAGCGTGCTCATCGCCATGAGCGGCCCGGGCGAGGTGTCGCCCTCCGCCCCCTGGAAGAAGGTGAGGCCGAGCGACAGGGTGTAGGTGGAGGTGTCTCCGAGGTAGAGCAGCGGCCCGAGCAGGTCGCCCCACGACGCCAGGAACTGGAACAGGGCCACGGCCGCGAGGGCGGGCTTGCAGAGGGGCAGGATCACCTGGAAGACGATGCGCAGCTCGCCCGCGCCATCCACCCTCGCGGCATCGGTCAGGGCGTTCGGGATGCCGAGGAAGAACTGCCTCATCAGGAAGATGAAGAACGGTATGCCGAAGAACGTGGGCACGATCAGCGGGAGGTAGGTGCCGGTCCAGCCGATCTGGCGGTAGGCGCTGAAGAGCGGGACCATCGTCACGTAGAACGGGACCATCATCGTGGCCACGAGCAGGCCGAACAGGCCGTTGCGCCAGGGCCAGCGGATGCGGGACACCCCGTAGCCCACGAGCGCACTCGAGAGCGCCGCCCCGATCATGCTGGGGATGCAGATCAGCAGCGTGTTGAGCAGGTAGCGCAGGAAGGGAAACGCGCTGAGCCCGTAGGTGTAGTTGCCGGTGGTGATCTTCTTCGGGAACCAGTCGACGGGGAAGGCGCCGATGTCGGTGATCGTCTTGAACGACCCGCTCGCCATCCAGAACAGCGGCATCAGGAAGATCACGCTCAGCACGATGAGCAGCGCGTGTTTGGTCATGGCCTCGGCGATGCGCGGCCAGGTGAGCCGCCGATGGGCGGGAGTCGCTGGACGGCCGGACTTCGCCCCGGTCGTGTCGAGCGCACGCCGTGTCGAGATGGATGTCATGAGGCTGCTCCTCCGTAGTAGACGCGTCGGCCCATGAGCCGGTACGCGGCGATCGACACGATCGCGATGATCACGAACAGCACCCAGCCGATCGCGCTCGAATACCCGAGTTTGAAGTTGTAGAACGCGTTCTGGTAGAGGTACACCCCGGAGACGAGGGTCGAGCCGGCCGGTTCGCCCGAGCCTCCCGTGAGCACGAACGGTGGAGCGAAGTACTGGAACCCGGCGATCAGCCCGGTGATGGTGGCGAAGAGCAACTGCGGGCTGATGAACGGCACGATCACGTTGCGGAACCGCTGCCACCATCCCGCGCCGTCCAGCTGCGCCTGCTCGAGCAGATCGCTCGGCACCCCCTGCAGGCCGGCCAGCAGGATGATCATCAGGTTGCCGACGCCCCACAGGCCGAAGAGGATCAGGGCGGGCTTCGACCACGCGGGGTCGCTCAGCCAGCCGGGGCCCTTGATGCCGAAGACGCTCAGCACGTTGTTGATCACGCCGAACTGCGGATTGAGCACATAGGCCCAGATCACCGCCGAGGCAACGATGGGCACTATCGAGGGGAGGAAGAAGATCACCCGGTAGATTCCGAGTCCCTTCACGTTCATGTTGAGCAGCAGCGCGAGGCCGAGCGCCACGGCGATGCCGAGCGGCACCGAGACCGCAGTGAGCACCAGGGTGTTGGCCAGCGAGAGCCACCACTGGTCGTCGCCCATCAGCTGTCGGTAGTTGTCGAACCCGATGAACCGCTTCGCCCCGCCGAGCAGGCTCGCCGTGGTGAAGCTGTTGATCAGCGAGTTGACGATCGGGTAGCCCATGAACAGGATCAGGCCGATGATGGCCGGCGATGTGAAGGCGAGCCCCCAGCCGAAGTTGCGGCGCTGCGTGCGCGTGCGGGGAATCCAGTGGGTGAGCACGCTCATGATTGGTGATCCTTTCTGAAGCGATCCCATTCGGTGTTGACGTTGTCTGCGACCTTCTTCATCGCCTGCTGGGGGGTGAGCTGGCCGAAGATCGCCTGCCCCACGTAGATGTCGAGCTGCTGTCCATAGGTGCCGGCGACGGGGATCGTCGGTCGCACGTTCTTGCAGCTGCTCAGGGCCTCGGTGAAGATCGAGAAGAACGGATCCTTGGCCAGGGTCTTGAGCACGGGCGAGGACTTCAGCTCGGGAACGGCCCGCTGCTTTTTGAAGTTCTCGATCGTGCCCTCGGCGGTGGTCGTGGCGAACTGGATGAAGTCCCACGCCGAGTCCGGATACGCGGCCCCCTTCGGGATGAAAACGGACCAGCCGCCCAGCCAGGTCGCGCCGCCCGGCTCGCCGAGGCCCTCCGCGTATGGGAAGAGGCCGGACCCCAGCTCGACCTTCGGGGCGTTCGTCTTCACGTTGCCCGCGTCGGTCGCGGTCATCGGGGCCATGCCGATCGTGCCGCCGGCGATGGCGGGGAGCACCTGCGTCGGAGAGGTGACCGCCAGGTGGGCGGCGCCGCCGACGCGTTTCGCGTAGTCGCACATCCAGGTCAGCGCCGTGATGTTGTTCTCGTGGTCGGGGGTGACCGTGCCGTTGTCGTCGGAGACGAACTTGCCCCCGAAGGCGTAGCCGAGCGTGTACATCGAGTTGCTGTAGCCGTAGTACGACCACGGGATGGTGCCGACCTGTTGCACCCGGCCGTCCTTCTTCTTGAGGATTGCCGCGCTCATCCGGTCCATGTCGTCGATGGTCTTCGGACCCTCGTTCGGGTCGAGTCCAGAGGCCGAGAAGAGCTTCTTGTTCCAGAACAACGGGAAGTTCACGTCGACCATGCCGGGGAGGGAATATACGGGTCCGGTGATCGACATCTGAGACCAGACGGCAGGCACGAAGTCCTTCTCACCGAGGCCGGACCGCTGGAGATACGGATCGAGGTCGTTCATCACACCCAGCCCCGCGAACTGCGGATACTGCTCGGGCTGCACGAATGCCACGTCGGGCGGCGAGCCGGCGGCGATGGAGGTGAGCAGCCGCACCTGGCTGTCGGCGGAGGCTGGGGCGTAGGTCACCTTGACGCCGGTGTGCGTCTGCGACTTCTCGTAGAGCTCGGCGATGCTGACCCAGGCGTTGCCGGTCATGCCTCCCCAGATGTTGAAGATCTCGATCGTGCGCTCCCGCCCGGGCCCCGCCTCCCTGGCCAGCCGGTAGCCGTCGGTGCTGGCGCTACCGACTCCGCCCGACACCACGGTGCACGCCGACAGTCCAGCGGCCGTCGCGCCACCGAGCACCAGCGCGGCGAGAATCGTGCGCCGCGGGACGTCGGTGGGGGCGGGGTGGGTGCGCGGAATCCGCGACCATTGCGGCGTCATTGCCGTCCTCGAAATCGACACTCCATCGTGTACTCCTGTCGTCATCAACGCGAAGTGACGCCGCAGACACTGCCTGCCGCATCGGTTGAATCGTTACAGTACGGACGCCGACGGAGCCGCGTCAAGGTTTTATTCAAAACGATGGATTTATTAGGCATGCCCGTCTTCTCCGAGTCGACCTCGACTTCGACCCCGCCGTGACGGTCAGATGAGCGGCGCGCGCCGACCGTACCGGCTGGGCGGAACGCCGTATTCGGCCTTGAAGACGCGGGAGAAATACAGGGCGTCGTCGAAGCCGAAGTCCGCGGCGATCTCGCCGATCCGCCGGTTGCTGGTGCGCAGCATCCTGGCGGCTCCGGTGAGGCGTTCGTGTCGAATCCAGTCCCGCGGAGACCGGCCGGCAAAGCGGCGGAATTGGCGCTCGGCGGTCGAGACGCTGCACGCCCCCACCCCGGCGAGCACCTCGGTGGTGAGGGGGGTCTCGAGGTGGGACCTGGCGTACTCCTGCATGGCGGTGAGGCTCGGCGGAACCGAGTCGTCCGAGCCGCTCTCCACTCGGAGCGCGGCGATCGTGCGACCGATCAGGAGGCCGAACGCACGCATGCCCGCCTCGTCCGGATCCCGCTCGGTGAACTGGTCGACCGCCGACTCGCCGAGCCTGATGAGCCGCTCGGCCGCCGCGCCGGAATAGACCCGCTGGCGCGAGAATCCCGGCCACTCCACGTTCTGCCGCAGCGGCGAGGAGTTCAACGGATCCTGGTCGCCGTGGCCCGCCCGTGGTTCGATCGGCTCGCCGGGCGCGTGCCAGGGCAGCAGGTGCACCGCTCCGGTGAGGAAGGGATCCCGCCGGTCCGCGAGGTAGCGGATGTCGTGGCGCCAGGGCAGCAGAAGAACCACCCCGGGTTCGAGGTCCAGGGTTCCCCGCGCAGTGACCACGCGGCCCGCCCCGGAAATTCCCCAGAGCATCATGCGGCTGCCGATCACCCGCACCGAGAAGTCCTGGCCGGGGCTGAACTGGTAGTGGTTGGCGTGCACCATCACGGTGGATTCCACCAGTGCGCCAAGGGCTCCTCCGCCGGGTGCGCCGCTGTGGTCCATATTCTGCACGTGAAGTCCTATTCGAATGCGTCGGGCATCCATATCGTAGCTTCTGGTGCTCACGCTGTCGCCGGTGCGACGCCGTCGCTCGCGACCCACACGGAGCACGCCCAACCCGACGAAGGAGTCAGCGATGCCGCGCGGGTGCTGGTCGCGGAGGCAGACCCGGTGAGCGGGTCGAGTTCCACGGTCTGGGACTCCGGACTCGAGCGGTACCGGCCGGGGGCACTCCCCCAGCTGCGCTATGCGGGACCACCGCTGCGGTCGCTCACGCGCTACGAGTGGAGGGTGGAGGCTACGGTCGGGGGCCAGGTTGTCACCGCGGACGCATCCTTCGTCACCGGCCTCGCCGGCGAGGCCGACTGGCTGGGCGCCCGCTGGATCGGCGGCGACGCCCGGGCAGACAGCGCACGGCACCTCGACCAGGACCGGCCGAGCACTCGCGACCTCGCTCGGAGCGGCCGGCTCGCCGCCCCGCTGCTTCGGCGGGAATTCTCACTCTCCGCGGAGCCCGTGTCCGCGATACTCGTCGTCGCCGCCGGTGGGTACGCCAGGGCCACGATGAACGGCCGGCCCGTCTGCGACGACGTGCTCTCCCCCGGCTTCACCGACTACGACCGGCGGGTGCAATACGTCGCGACCGAGGTCACCGCGCTGCTGCACGAGGGCGACAACGCCATCGGTCTCGAGCTCGGGCGCGGCTTCTACGGCATGACGAATCCGAACACCTGGTCGTGGCACAAGGCGCCCTGGCACGACGAACCGTGCGTGCGGGCGTTGTTGCGGATCCGGCTGGCCACGGGAGACACCCTCGACCTCGTGACCGACCAGACCTGGCTGACCACCGGTGGGCCGACCGTGCTCGACGACCTCTACGGCGGCGAGATTTACGATGCCCGCCGCGAGCGGCCCGGCTTCGACCGACCTGGCCACGATGCCTCGGACTGGTCTCCCGCCGCCCCGGCCGACGGCCCACGCGGAACGCTTCAGGCCCAGACTCAACAGCCGATCCGGGTCACCGAGACCCTCCCCGCCGCGGCGGTGACCGAGCCTCGCCCCGGCGTCTTCGTGATCGCGTTCCCTCGCGTGATCGCCGGCTGGGTGCGGATCACCGTGCGGGGCCGAGCGGGCGACCGCATCGAGTTGCGCTACGGCGAGCAACTGACGGCAGACGGCACTCCCAACATCGACGACGAGAAGGGGTACTTCTCCGACGGATTCCAGACCGATGTCGTGACACTCGCCGGCGGCACGGAGAGCTGGGAATCGCGCTTCTCCTACAAGGGCTTCCAGTTCGTGCAGGTGACGGGATGGCCGGGTGGCGCGCCGGAGCCCGGCGACATCGAGGCCCGGGTCGTGCACACCGACGCCGCGGAGACCTCGACCTTCGAGGCATCCGAGGCCCGGTTGGCACGCATCCACCGCATCGTCGTGGACACGATGCTGAACAACCTCCACGGTCTGCCCACGGACACCCCCAAGTTCGAGAAGAACGGCTGGACGGGGGATGGCCTCGTCGGGGCCGACATGTTCCTCACCGACCTCGACTCGCGGGTGCTGCTCGAGAAGTGGGTCGACGACATCGCCGACACACGGCCCGACGGAGGCGCGCCCGCCCTGATCGCCCCGAACGCCGGGTTCTTCGGGGTCGGCACGAGGGCGCCGGTCTGGCACGCGGCCTACCTGCTCGTGCCGTGGGACCTCTATCGCCACACCGGTAGCACCGCGGTGCTGGAGCGGCACTTCGAGGGAATGGCCGACTACCTGCGATTCGAGCTCGGCCGATCGCCGGGCGGAATCGCCGACACCATCCTGGGCGATTGGGTCAGCCCCGAGACCGACCCCGGAGGCGGCAACGCGCCGGAGGACAGTCGAGTGCCGGCGACCGCGTACCTCTTCCGGATGCTGGACGTGCTGGCGCAGGCCGCCGTCGTTCTCGACAGGCCGGCCGATGCCCGCTCGTGGCGCTCCGAGGCGGAGCGCGTTCGCGCCGCCTTCGTGCGAACCTTCGTGGACGCCGACGGCGGAGTCGTGCGCGGCGAGAACGACGACGGCTACCGCCAGACCCACAACGCCCTCACCCTCGCGTTCGGCATCCTGACCGACAACGACCTTGCCGAACGGGTGGCCGCGAGGCTCGCCGCGGAGGTTCGCGGCCGGGGCTACCGGCTAGACACGGGGGCGCTCGGCACGAAGTACCTGTTGCCGGTGCTCAGCGACTGGGGCCACACCGAGACGGCGTTCGCCGTGGCGATGCAGACCGACTTTCCGAGCTGGGGCCACTGGCTCGCGAACGGGGCGACCTCCGCCTGGGAACACTGGAAGCTCGAGTCGCGCTCGCGCGGTCACTACTTCCTGGGCACGATCGACGACTGGTTGACCGGATGGGTCGCCGGGTTGCGCCCCGGGGGGCCGGGCTGGCGGGAGATCATCGTGGCACCCGCGCTCACGGACTCTCTCGAGCACGCCTCGGCCTCCGTCGAGACGCCATACGGTCGCGCGAGTGTCTCCTGGCGCCGCCTCGCCGGGGCACTGACGATGGAGGTGGAGGTCCCGGTCGGGGCCACGGCACTCGTCACGGTTCCCGGACTCGGTGCGCAGCGAGTGGGCGCCGGCAGCTGGACGTTCTGAACGGCGGCCGCCCGTGGTCGCGGCACAGGTTCATCCCGTAGATTTCTCCTGAGGTTTCGTTGAAACGAAGCGGTGGACGAACCGGACCGGTGCCCGATGCGAGGACGCAGCGCGCGACGGACGGGGAGCCGCCGACGAGAGATATCGAGGAGCAAGCATGAGCGAATATGTCGTCACCAATCCTGCAACCGGAGACCGCGGACCCGTCTTCACGCCGGCCACGGATGCCCAGCTGAACGATGCCCTCGGCGCGGCCGAGACTGCCCACCGCACCTGGTCGAGAACGACGACCATCGGCGAGCGCGCCGCCCTCGTGCAGCGGGTCGCCGATCTGCACGTCGAGCGCCGCGAGGCCCTCGCCGAGATCATCGTGCGGGAGATGGGCAAGCCACTCGAGCAGGCCCTGGGCGAGGTGGACTTCAGCGCGGCCATCTACTCCTACTACGCCACCAACGGCGAGAAGTTCCTGGCCGACGAGCAGATCGAACTGCTGGACGGGGAGGGCAGCGCATTCGTGCGCCGCTCGTCGCTCGGCCCCCTCCTCGGCATCATGCCGTGGAACTTCCCCTACTACCAGGTGGCCCGGTTCGCCGGACCCAACCTAGTGCTCGGCAACACCATCCTGCTGAAGCACGCCGGTCAGTGCCCGGAGTCGGCGGCAGCGATCGAACAGATGTTCACCGACGCCGGATTCCCCGCGGGCGCCTATCGCAACATCTACGCCTCGAACGAGCAGATCGCCGAGCTGATCGCCGATCCTCGCCTCGTCGGGGTCTCGCTCACCGGTTCGGAGCGGGCCGGCGCCGCGGTGGCGGAGGTCGCCGGGCGCAACCTCAAGAAGGTGGTGCTCGAGCTCGGCGGGTCGGACCCGTTCATCCTGCTCAGCACCGACGACCTGGACGCGACGGTGGATGCGGCCGTCGCGGGTCGCATCGACAACAACGGCCAGGCCTGCAACGCGGCCAAGCGCTTCGTGGTGATCGCCGACCTGTACGACGACTTCCTCGAGGGCTTCACCGCCAAGATCACCGAGCCCGTGCCGTCCGACCCGATGGCCGAGGGCACCGTGCTCGGGCCGCTGTCGTCCGCCCTCGCCGCCGACCGCCTCGACGAGCAGGTGGAGCGGGCCATCGCCCAGGGCGCGACCGTGGTGGCTCGGGGAGAGCGCAACGGCACCTACTTTCCGTCGGTGGTGCTCACCGGCGTCACCCCCGAGATGGACGCCCACCACGAGGAGTTCTTCGGACCCGTCGCGATCGTCTACAGCGTGGCGAACGAGGAGGGGGCCGTGACCCTCGCGAACGACACCCCGTTCGGCCTCGGCTCCTACCTCTTCTCGACAGACCGCGAGCAGGTGCTGCGCGTCGCCGACCAGATCGAGGCCGGCATGGTGTTCGTGAACGGTGTCGGGCTCGACAGCCCGGAGCTCCCGTTCGGCGGAATCAAGAGGAGCGGCTTCGGGCGCGAACTCGGCCGGTTCGGCATCGAGGAGTTCGTGAACCGCAAGATGGTTCGCATTCTCAAGTAGCGCCTCGGGGGAACCCGTGAACGTGCTCGTTTGTCGCTGGTGTGCGCTGCCCGCTCGCGACAAACGGGCACGTTCGAGTGAGCTCCTGGCGATTGCCGAGGATGCCGACCTGTCCGTCTAGGGACGCCGCGGGGCGGCTCAGCGCCCTTCGCTGCCCCGCGAGATTCGGTCGGCGATATCGAGAACCTCATCTATTCGCCCGGATGCGACATCCACTATGAACTCGTACGCCTCGTCATTTGACCAGGTCAGCCGAGTTCCGTTCATACCAAGGAAGGCGATCAGGGCGGCGAGAGTCAATCGCTTGTTGCCGTCGATCAGTCCGTGATTCCGAGCCAGCGAGTGAGTCAGCGCCGCCGCCTTCTCGGCGAGAGTCTCGTACGCGTCCGTTCCTAATGCGCTAGCGCGCGGACGAGCGAGTGCCGACTCGAGGAGCCCCTGGTCCCGCACCGGCATGTCGCCTCCAAGGGCGCGCTGACCGATGTAGAGGAGATCCGGGTAGGTGAGGTAGATCACTTTCCGAGTCGTTCAAGGGCTTCGGCATAGCGCGGGAGCTCCTCATCGAGAACGGTTCTCAGGAGGTCTCGACGACTGTGATTCTCCACGTATTCACGCACGGCCTGCTTGGCGATGTCCTGCATGGATCGGGACTCGTACTCCGCACGTCGACGCAGAGCATCCGCTTCATCGTCGGTCAAGCGGAGCGTCATGGGCACGTCGATATGGTATCACCGATGACACCGGACAGTGACGGTCTTCGGCAGCGTGGTGCCGCAGCAGGTCAGCGGAAGGCCGGGATGCCCGTGATGTGGCTGCCGATCACGAGGGTGTGCACCTCGTCGGTGCCCTCGTAGGTGCGCACGCTCTCCAGGTTGTTGGCGTGACGCAGCGGCGAGTAGTCGAGAGTGATGCCGTTGCCGCCGAGCATCGCTCGGGCATCCCGGGCGATCTGGATCGCCTCGCGGCAGTTGTTGAGTTTGCCGATGGAGATCTGGTGCGGCTGCAGCGCGCCGGCGTCCTTCAACCGGCCCAGCTGCAGCGCCAGCAGGGTGCCCTTGTTGATCTCGATGGCCATGTTCACCAGCTTCTCCTGGGTGAGCTGGTAGCCGGCGAGCGGCCGGCCGAACTGGAGTCGCTCCTTCGAGTAGTCCAGCGCGGCGAGGTAGCTGTCGCGGGCGGCCCCCATGACCCCCCAGATGATGCCGTAGCGCGCCTCGTTGAGGCACTCGAACGGGCCGCGCAGGCCCTTCGCCTTCGGCAGCATCGCCGATCCGGGCAGTCGCACCTCGGTCAGCTCGATCTCGCACTGGATCGAGGCCCGCATCGAGAGCTTCTGCGGGATGACCGTGGCCGCGAAACCGGGCGTGCCGGTCGGCACGAGGAAGCCGCGGATGCCGTCGTCCGTCATCGCCCAGATGACGGCGACGTCCGCGATCGAGGCGAGTCCGATCCAGCGCTTGGTGCCGTTGATCACCCAGTCGTCGCCGTCTCGCCTGGCGAAGGTGGTCATGCTCCCCGGGTCGGATCCGGCCGTCGGCTCGGTGAGGCCGAAGCATCCGATGGCCGTGCCCGCCGCCATCCGCGGAAGCCACTCCTGCTTCTGCTCCTCTGAGCCGTGCCGGTGGATGGCCGTCATCGCGAGCGACCCCTGCACGCTCACGAAGGTGCGCAGGCCGGAGTCCCCGGCCTCGAGCTCGAGGGCCGCGATGCCGTACTCCACGGCGCTCCTGCCCGGGCAGCCGTAGCCGGTGAGGTGCATGCCGAGCAGGCCCAGCTCGGCCAGCCGCGGGATGATGCCGGTGGGGAACTCCGCGTTCTCGTACCAGCCCGCGATGTGCGGCTTGATCTCCGCGTCCACGAACGCGCGCACCGTGCGGCGCAGCTCGAGCTCGCGCTCGGTGAGCAGGGAGTCGACGTCAATGAGGTCGGAATTCTCGGGCATCGGTTTCCTTTGCTGGGCGTCTGGCTAGTGTGGCAGGGTCGGTCGGCCGTTGAGGCGGCGCGGGAGCTTCCAGGGATTCTCGGGCCGCAGCGGCGCGGGAAGCTGGTCGGTCGACGCGTTCTGCAGGCTCACCGGTCGCACGAAGCGGGAAAGGGCGCCGGCGCCCACGCTCGTCGCCTCCGGCCGGGAGGTGGCCGGCCACGGTCCGCCGTGCTGTTGCGACCAGGTCGTCGCGACGCCGGTCGGCCACGAGTTGACGGCGACGCGGCCCACCCGCCCGGTCAGTCTCGCGATCGCGTCGGCGGCATCCGCGTCGTCCTCCCCGGTGAACACGGACGCCGCGAGCGAGGGCTGCAGCCGATCGAGGGCCGCCAGGGCCGACTCCAGGTCGTCGTACTCCGCGACGAGCGCGACCGGACCGAAACACTCCTCGAGCAGCCGCGATCCGGGAGTCAGCCGGTCGAGCGCCACCGGGATGGCGCGGGCGGCGGCAGAGAATCCGGGCAGCGGCTCCGTGACCCCGGTGGCCGGCGCGCCTTCGCTCGCGGCGACCAGTTGCGAGACGCCGCCCTCGTACGCGGCGGCGATCGCCGCGGTGAGCAGAGGGGCCGCCTGCACCCGGGAGACGGCCTCGGCGATGGAGTCGACGAAGCCGTGCCCGGCCGGCACGAGGATGAGGCCGGGCTTCGTGCAGAACTGCCCGGCCCCGAGCGTGAACGAGTCGACGAATCCCCGCGCGATCGCCCCCCGATCGCTCGCCGCGGCGGGCGTGACCAGCACCGGGTTGACCGTGCCCATCTCGGCGAAGACCGGCACGCCACGGCGGGCCGCCCGCTCGACGAGTGCCATTCCGCCGCGTTGGCTGCCGGTGAAGGCCACGGCGCGCACGACGGGCGAGTCCACGAGCCGGAGCCCGGAGTCGAAGCCCACGACCACATCGAAGCAGCCATCGGGGGCGCTGGCGTCTCGGAGGGCGCCCCGCACGATCGCGCCGAGGCGCACGCTGAGGCGCGGATGCGCCGGGTGGGCCTTCACCACCACCGGACAGCCGGCGGCCAGCGCTGAGGCGACGTCATGGCCGAAGATGCCGAACCCGAACGGGAAGTTGCTCGCGCCGAACACGGCGACCACCCCCACCGGAATGTTCCAGCGCACGAGCGATGACCCGCCGGGCAGGTCGTCGCGGCTCACGCCAAGGTAGCTGCCCTCTACGGCGGCGGCCGCGTAGAACCGGGCGCTCGCCGCCATCCGCGCGAGCTCTCCCTCGAGGCGGTCCGGGCCGAGCCCGGTCTCTGCTCGAGCGAGGTCGACGAGCTCGGCCGAGGCGGCGAGCACGGCATCGGCCGCGGCGGCGACCCAGGTCTCTCTGGCCACCGGGCTTGCCGCGGAGAGCCGGGGAGCCGCGCGCTCCGCCAGGTCCAGCACACGGGCGACCTCCTCCGGGGTCGAGTGGGCGACGCCTCCGGTGCGCTCACCCGTTGCCGGATCGAAGCTGGGGTCCTCGCCGACGTCGGCGAGCGGGAGGGTCACGCCGTCGCCGCGTGCCGAAGGGCGGATGCCTCGGCGGACTGTTCGACGATTGCCGCCGCCAGCACCCGGAGGCCGTCCTCCAACAACTCGGTGCCGATGACGAGCGGCGGGAGCAGCCGGATCACGTTTCCGTGGGTGCCGCAGGACAGCACGAGCACTCCCGCGGCGTGGCAGGCCGCCACGACGGCCTTGGTCACATCCGTCCGCGGCTCGAGCGTGATCGGATCGGCGAACTCGATGGCCATCATGGCCCCGCGACCGCGCACCTCGGCGACGACGGGGACCGAGCCGAGCAGGGGCTCGAGGTGGGCTCGGACGAGCCTCTCGATGACGCCGGCGGCGGCAAGCAGCGAGCCGTCTTCGAAGGCCTCGAAGACCCCGAGCGCGGCGGCGCAGGCGAGCGGATTGCCCGCGTACGTGCCCCCGAGGCCGCCGGCGTGCACCGCGTTCATCAGCTCGGTGCGACCGGTGACGGCGGAGAGCGGCAGGCCGCCGCCGAGCGCCTTCGCCGTCACGATGAGGTCGGCCTCGACGCCCTCGTGCTCGCTCGCGAAGAGGGTGCCTGTGCGGCCCATGCCGGCCTGGATCTCGTCGATGACGAAGACGATCCCGTGGGCATCCGCGATCTTCCGCAGCCCGGCCAGAAAGCCCTCGGCCGGCACGAGAAACCCGCCCTCGCCCTGGATGGGCTCGATGACGATGGCCGCGAACGACTCCGGGCCGCGCTCGGCGAGGATGCCCTCGACCTCGGCCAACGCCTCGGCGGCGGCGTTCGCGGCGCCTCCGGGCCAGCGCAGCGGAGCGGCATTGGGCGCGCGCACGATCTGCTCGGGGAACGGGCCGAAACCGAGCTTGTACGGGTTCTCCTTCGCCGTCATCGCCATGGTGAGCAGGGACCGGCCGTGATAGGCCTCGTCGAACACGAGCACGTTCGGGCGGCCGGTGGCGGCCCGGGCGATCTTGATCGCGTTCTCGACGGCCTCCGCGCCGGTGGAGGAGAGGGCGCTGCGCTTGTCGAACGAGCCGGGGGTGTGCGCGTTGAGCCAGCGGCAGACCTCCGTGAAGCCGTCGTATTCGGTGACCATGAAGCAGGTGTGGGTGAAGCGCTCAAGCTGGGCCGCAACCCTGGCCTGCACGAAGGCGTTGCTGGCCCCGACGCTCGTGACGGCGATCCCCGAGGCGAAGTCGATGATGCGATTGCCGTCGACGTCCAGCAGGATGCCGCCCTCCGCACGGTCGATGAAGACGGGCAGCGCGGTGCCGAACGCCGAGGTCACCTCTCCGTTGCGTTGCGCCTGCAGCTCGCGGGATCGCGGGCCGGGGATGGGCTGGGCGAGGTGACGGGACTGGGGCAGGGCGGGGAGTGTGGGGGCCATGAGGCCAATGTAGCCACGGGGCGTGCCGCGGTCAGTGGATGATTAGACCCATTTTGCAGCGGAATTAGATAAAGTGACCCAACCGGCCGGGAGGAGCGCGGATGGTCACCCTGGAGCAGTTGTGCGACCGCCTCGGCGGAGAGCTGCGCCCGGCGGCTCCCGGTCCGATCGGGCCCCACGCCCTCACCGGGGTGCACATCTCCGAACTCGCCGATCCCACCCCGTACCTGGAGGGCGGGGAACTGCTGCTCACCACCGGAATCCCGCTCACCGGCGGGGCTGTCGGGATCCGCGACTACGTGGGCAGGCTGGCCGCGAAGGGGGTCTCGGCGCTGGGGCTCGGTCTCGGCGCCGGAACGGACCTGGTCGATCCGGAACTCGTGTCGGCCTGTGCCGCTGCCGGGCTTCCGCTGCTGCTCGTGCCGGAGGCCGTTCCCTTCATGCACGTCTCCCGCGGCTTCTGGCAGCTCGTCGGCAGGTCTGAACAGGCCGACCTGGCCTCCCGCCTCAGCCTGCAGACCGCCCTCGCCCGCGCGGCGACCCGCGACGACGCGGCCCAGGCCATCGTGAGCTCCCTCGCCCAGGGCCTCGGCGGGTGGGCCGCCTACCTTCCGGCGGACGGCGGCACGGCGACGGTCTGGCCGGCGAGCGCCGCGGACGTCGTGCCCTTGCTGCGCCTCGAGTCGGCCAGGCTCAACCTCGTGGGCACATACTCGGCGGCCACCTTCCCGCTGAACGGAACGGATGTGGTCGAACACGCCATCGTGGTCGGCAGGCGCACCGTGGGCTTCCTCGCCGTCGGGGCGGGGCGCGGACTGCGCACGGCAGACCGCCAGCTCATCCTCACGTCGTGCATGCTGCTGTCGCTCACCGCCCAGCGGGCACAGGAGGCGTCGCGGGTGGAGGCGGCGCTGGGCGGCGCCATCGCGGCGCTCATCCTGGCCGGTCACGTCGACGCGGCGCGCGTGGCCGCCGAGCACAGCGGGATGCCGCCGCTCGGCGACTTCGCCCGGGTCTTCGCGCTCCGCGGGGACGGGGCGGCACTCGACTCCCCCGATCTCGGCGCGATCGTCGGGTCGCTGGCCGCCGGGCCGAACTCCGATCTGCTCCCCGCCGGGCTGCGCGACCGGGTCTCGGCGTCGATGCTGCGCGCCACCGCGGGCGGCGTCCGCGTGCTGATCCTGCCGGAGGGGCGCGCGGGCCGGGCCACCGAGTCCGGAGGCGGCACACTCCGGGGCGACTTCGCCGCCGCCCTCAGCGCGCCACTCCCCCTCCGGGCGGTGGCCGCCGCCGTCGGGCCGGTCGCCTTCGCCTGCCGCACCGCGCGGGCCGGCACGATCGTCGCCGTGAACGACACCGCCGACGACCGCGGCGCGGCCTGGTTGGAGGCCCTGGGTCGGCATGCGCGCGGCGACCTCACCGAGACGGTGCGCTGCTACCTCGCCCATCGCGGGCAGTGGGAGAGCACCGCGCGCGAGCTCGGCATCCACCGCAACTCCCTTCGCCACCGGATCGCGACGGCGACCGAACTAGTCGGCGCGGACCTCACCGATCCGGACACCGCCGCCACGCTGTGGGTGGCTCTGCGTCATCGAGCCGTCTCGGGCTGACGGCCGTCAGCCGCCCAGCCACTCGCGCACGGCCGCATCCTGCTCCCCCAGGAGGGGCGGCGCGGAGTTTCGGAGCGGGATCGGCGGACTCCAGCCGATCGGATGCCGCACCTGCGTGGCGACCACCGCCCCGGCCGCGTCGACGACGTCGATGGTCGGCTCGAGGCCGAGACTCGAGGCGAGCGCGAGGCCGTCGGCGATCGTGCCGACTCGACCGGCCGGCACGTTCACGGCCGTGAGCCGGCGCTGCCACTCGGCGGCCCCCGCCAGCTGAAGTCGCCCCTCGAGCAGTGGCACGAGGGTCGCCCGATTCGCTACACGCAGGGGGTTGCTCGCGAACCGCGGGTCGTCGGCGAGCTCGGCGACCCCGAGCACCGCCGCCAGGCGCCGGAACTGCCCGTCGTTGCCGCAGGCGACGGCGATCGGTCCGTCCGCGCACTCGAGAGTCTCGTACGGCGCGATCGAGGGATGCGCGTTGCCCAGCCGCCCGGGGACCGCCCCGGCGCCGAGCACGGCCTGGGCCTGGTTGGCGAGCGCGCCCTGCAGGCTCGACAGGAGGTTCAACTCGAGCCGGGCGCCCAGACCGGAGGACGCCCGGCGCAGGAGCGCCGCGAGGATGCCGGCCGCGGCATCCTTCGCGGTGAGCACGTCGACGAGGGCGACGCCGGCCTTGAGCGCCGGGCCGTCCGGCTCGCCGGTGATGCTCATCAGGCCGCCGAGCGCCTGCACCACGAAGTCGTAGCCGAGCAGGTCGCGGCCGGCCGCGCTGCCGAATCCGGAGATCGACGCGTAGACGACGCCCGGGTTGGTGGCTCTCGCCTCGTCGTAGCCCAGGCCGAGCTTCTGCATGCCGCCCGGCCGGAAGTTCTCCACGACCACGTCGGCGCGGGAGATCAGCTCCCGGGCCAGGCCGAGGTCGACCGGGTCGGCGAGGTCGAGGCACACCGACTCCTTGTTGCGGTTGACGCTCTCGAAATAGGTGGACCCGGTCGCGGAGAACGGCGGCCCCCAGGAGCGGGTGTCGTCCCCGTCCCCCGGCCGCTCCACCTTGATCACCCGCGCGCCCAGGTCGGCGAGCGTCATGGTGGCGAGCGGGCCGGCGAGGATGCGGGAGAAGTCGGCGACGAGGATGCCGGCGAGGGGGGCGTCCGCGGTGCTCATTCGGCCGTGATCCATGCTGCCGAGACTAATGGCACGCGCGGGGGCTGCGCAGTCGGACTAGCTGCGATGCGCCCCGTCGACGGGCAGGGCGGTGAGTTCCGCGCGCATCGCGATGAGGTCGATCGCATGTGCGTCGAGGGCGCGGTCTTCCTCGGATCGCGGCACCAGGGTCGGCACCGCCACCGCGCGACCGTCGTCGCCCGTCGACACCAGGATGCTCATGCACTGCGTGGTCATCTCCATCACCGGATCGATGGGATCGCCGGATCGCACGTGGATCGCCACGTGCATGCTTCGCTGTCCGGTGTGGATGAGCCGCGCCTCCACCTCCACGATCTCGCCGATGTGGATCGGCCGGTAGAAGTGGATCCCGCCCGAGTACACGGCGATCGACGCCCTCTTGCTCCACCCGGTCGCGCAGGTGCGGGCCGCCTCGTCGATCCAGCGCATGACCGTTCCGCCGTGCGCGTTGCCGCCGAAGTTGACCACGGAGGGCGCGGCCAGGAAGCGGAAGGTGACCCTGGGCGCCGTGCCCTCGCTCGTGTAGCTCTGGCGGCGCATCTCGTAGTGGATCCGCGCGCGGGCCACGATGCGGCCCTCGGCGCCGGCGGCGATCTCCAGGTCGTCGAGACCGCGCGGCACCCACTCCGGAACCCGCTGCGGGCGCCCGGCGGCGTCGACGGCCACAAACACGAGGATGCAGTTGGTGCCCAGGCTGAACTCGCCGTCCCTGGTGTCCGCGGACGAGATGGTGACCTGCACGTGGATGCTCGTGCGCCCGGTGTGGATCACCCGGGCCGTGGCCTCCACCAGTTCGCCCGGGTGGATCGGACGGCCGAAGTTGACGTTGCCCACGTACGCGGTGACGCAGGACGCCCCCGCCCAGCCGACCGCACAGGCGTAGCCCGCCTTGTCGATCCACTCGAGCACGCTGCCGGCCTGCACGATCGCACCATCGGCGTCGCCGGGGGACGCGAGGAATCGGAGGGTGATGCGATCCTTCATGTCCGCCCTTCGGGCCCTTTCGAAGACGGCGACGGGGCCGTTCCCGCCACCGATGCAGATGGTCCCCCCAGCGTAGCGCCGGTCCGACCGCGAGGATCCGCCTACGCGCGCGCCGGCGCCTGCGGCTCGGCGGCGCGTCGCCCGCGGCGCAAACGACCGACGATGCGGTCGCCCTGGCTGATGCCGACGACCCCGAGAATGACCACGGCTCCCCCGACGAGCTCCGTCACGAGCGGGACCTCGCCGAGCCAGAGGAAGGAGATGAGCACGGCGACGGCGGGAACCAGGTACAGCAACGACGTGGATGTCACCACCGGGAGCCGCGCGACCGCGTAGCCCCAGAGGACGAACCCGACCGCCGAGGGCAGCAGGCCGAGATAGACGGCCGCCAGCCAGGCCCCGGGGTCGGCGGAGACGATCTGCTGCCAGCCGAACGGCACGAACGGGATGGTCATGATCGTGCCGGCGATCATCGCGTAGGTCGCCACCTCGACGGCGCTGTACCGGCGAAGCAGCGAGCGGGACAGCGGGTGGTACACCCCCTGCACGATCATCGCCGCCACGACGATCCACACGGCGGCACTGAGGCTGAGCCCGGCGCGAGCGAGGCAGACCACGAGCACACCGGCGATCGCCAGGACGCTCCCGATCACGCGAACGACACTCAGCCTCTCCTTGAAGGCGACGGTCGCGATGCCCACCGACACGAGCGGGGCCGCCGCCACGATGATGCTCGACGTGCCGGCCGGCACGAACAGCTCGCCGGTGTTGAGCAGCAGCTGGTAGGCGGTCATCCCGAAGAACGCGCAGGCCAGCACGAGCAGGAGGTCGCGGCGGGCGGGCATCCGCACCTTCAGGAAGGGCGCGACGACCAGCAGCGAGACGGCCGCGACGATCAGCCGCACGAACGAGAGGCCGATGACGCCGAGGCCGGGAGCGGCCACGCTGATGGCGGGAAACGCGCTCGCCCAGAGCACGACGACGCCCAGACCGGCGATCACGACTCTCGTTGACTTCATGCTGGCAAGCATGCGCGTGGCAATCGTTCACGTCCATGTACTTTTTGTTGGCCTGGAGCTAAATGAGCCTGTGTGTCGGCGGTGCGAACGCCCGGTCTCAACCGCCGTAGAGCGCCTTCGCCATCTCCTTCACCGAGCGGCGTGGTCCGACGAACCGGCGCCCGGTGACCACGTCCGGCAGGATCCGCACGTAGTTCCACTTCTCGGTGGGGCTCAGCGAGTGCAGGCCGAGAACGCCCGAGGCCTCGATCTCCGCGTCCAGCGCCATCCGCTCGGCCCGTCCCTTCACCACCACGCTCCAGCGGGCACGGCGGTGGGTGCCCTCCACCTGGAAGGCGACCCGGGGATGCCTCGTGAGGTCCATGAGCTTCGAACCGGGTGCGCTTCGAAAGAAGATCACGCGATCCTTGGCCAGGAAGTTGACGGGGAAGATGTCCACCCCGTCGTCGGTGGACACGGCGAGTCGGCCGACGGAGGCATCGCCCAGGAGGTCCCAGCAGACCTCCTCCGCGAGTTCTTCGACCGGCGGGCGGGGCGAATCGGACACGGCACTCCTCGGGATCGGCGGGGTTCCATAGTCTCCCGTCTCGGGCCTCCGTGTCGACCGGCGCTCGCACATTCGCGCGAACGGACCGGTCAGTCCCCGAACACCGCCGCCACGCGGGGCCAGGCCGCGGCGCGAACGTAGATCGGAATCTCGTCGATGGGCGCGGGTCGTTTCACCACGCGGCCCCCCTCCACGGCGTCGCCAGACCACGCGTCCACCCATTCGCCGGCCGGAAGGTAGGTCGCCCACTCGGTGGCGCCCGCCTCGGTGACCGGGCAGACCAGGAGGTCGTCGCCGAGCATCCACTGCAGCGGATGCCGCCAGACGTTCTCGTCGTGCGGTGCGTCGAAATAGAGCGGCCGCATGAGCGGGGCGGACGTCTCGATGGTCGCGCGCGCCTGGTCCGCGAGGTAGGGGACCAGGCGCTCGCGCAGTTTCGCGAAGCGCCGGAAGGTGGGTAGTACCCGGTCGTCGTCGTTGCGCTCCGCGATGTTCCACGGAGTGCGGTCGCCGCTCGGCAGCCGGTGGTGGTTGAACTCGGCGTGGTACTGCATGATCGGCACGAAGGCGGCCGCGGCGGCGGAGCGGAGGTACAGCTCGCCGTCCGGCACCTCGCCGGAGAATCCGCCGAGGTCCCAGCCCCAGTAGACGATGCCGCTCGAGGCCGCGGAGAGCCCGGCGAACAGGGACCACCGGAACGCCTCCCAGGTGGAGTTCTCGTCTCCGGCCCAGTACGTGCCGTGGGCCTGGCTGCCGGTGAACCCGGCGCGGCTGAAGGTGACGGGCGCCTTGCCTGCCGACTCGAGCAGGTCGCCGAACGCCTTCGCGTAGTGAACGGGGAAGAGGGCATTCCCCTCGTCGCCGTGTCTGCCGTCGAGGTACCTCAGGTCGCGCCCCCAGGCGTGCTCACCCCCGTCGGTCTTGAATCCGTCGACCCCGATCTCATCCACGAGGTAGCGGCGCTTCTCGGTCCACCACTTCGCCGCTCGATCGTCTGTCAGGTCCGGCATCAGGCCCAGCGGAAACCACCAGCCCCGGTTGCGGTAGGGCCGGAGCGACCCGTCAAGGGCCTCCTCCTGCACGAGCACGCCCTCGCGAATCGCGGCGGCGGCATCCGCAGCGGCCTGGCCCTTCGGATGCGGCCGCATCTTCACGAGCGGGATCTGCCAGAGGTGGAGCCTGATCTCGCGCGCGTGCAGCTCGTCCACCATGCCCTTCGGGTCCGGCCAGGCGCCGTCCGGGGGAAAGTCGAAGTCCGCCAGTCTGTGCGGAGCGCCGTCCTTGGTCACCGCATACCGGGAGTCCCGCCACGCCGTAAAGGTACTCTCGTCGCTCCACGCCTCGATGACGACCGACCCGACCGGGATGTCGTGCTCACGATGGAGGTCCATCTGCCGCATGACCTCGCGCTGGGTGTTCCACTCGTTCGCGCTCGCCCAGAGCCGGAAGATCCAGGACGGCAGCTCGGTCGGGCGACCTGCCTCAGCGAGAAACTGGTCGAGCACCGAGGTCGGCGTGCCCTCGTAGACCGCGAGGTCCAGCACCGAGACATCCCCGCTTGCGCCGTCCACCTCGGCCTCGACCCAGATGCGTCCGGCCTCCTGCTCGGCGAAGTCGAACCACACCCGGCGAGAGGTGCGCACGTGGAAGCCCCACCCCTCGGCACCCACGATGTGGGCGAACGGCATGGGCAGGTACGTCTTGCGTTCGGCGCCCTGGCTCTTGTACTGCTCGAAGACGACGGAGTCGAGGCTCGTGCCTCGGTGGTCGAGCGCGTCGAAGCGTTCGCCGAGTCCGGTGACGTGTTCCGCATCCGCAATCGGAAGGGCGAAGCGCACTCGGCGGGTGCGGACGCCGTCGTCGAGCACCGCCTCGCTGCCCGGAATGACCCGCTCCGGCCCGACGGTGCGAACCGCGCCTGGCGCCGGGCGCCAGCCCGCGACTCGGAAGTCGAACCACCGGGTGGACTGCCGACGCGCGCCGGAGGCGACGAAGCGGTAGCGGTAGTGCTCGCCGGGGCGAAGCCCGTCGAGCCTGAGTTGCCAGCCACCGGAGGTGCGGGCGAGCCTCGCCTGCGCGGAGGCGAGGTGGCCCCCGTCGGTCGACTGTCCCCGCGACGTGCGGGCGGTGGCCTCGAGGTCGAGACTGCGCGGCTCGCCGCCATCCCGAACGACCTCGGCGGCGGCGGCAGTGACCTCCGACGAGGTGCGCACCCCCAGAACGACGGGCTCGCCGGCGACGGGATCGATGGGCCAGCGCTGTTCCGTGTCGACGGAATACGGATGTCCGGAGCCGAAAGGTCGATGACGGATCATGCGGCTGCCACCTCCACTACGCTGACCTCGACGGCGAGCCGCACGAACATGGCATGGCTCCAGAGCAGTGGTCTCGCCACCGGGCCCCAGCGATCCTCCCACTCCTGGTAGCGGGAGGGATCGAGCAGGTGATCCCCCACCTGTTCGGGCAGGGCCCCCTCCCCGTTGGCGGTCCCGGCCGCCCAGGCCAGCAGTTCGACGGCGCGTCGGCGGTCGCCCGCCGCGGCGTAACCGAGTCCGAGGAGGCAGCTGAGCAAGGGCCACTGCCCCCCGCCGAAGAAGGTGTCGTCCAGGTAGCGGTGCACGCCGCCGCCGACGTTCAGCGAGCCGTCGATCGCCAGCAGGGTGCGCGAGCCGATCTCCCCGGATGCCGGGAAGAGGCCGAGGGGAGCGACCGCCGCGAGCGCGCTCGCATCCACCTCGGTCGAACCGAGCCACTTGGCAAGGTAGCCGTGCACGAGACCGCGCTCGACGATGGTGCCTCTGATCGACTCGCTGGCGGCGAGCGCCCGCTCGAGGCGAGAGCCGTCGATGGCGCCCGCGTCGGCCACCGCGCTGAGGCCGGCGGCGACGCAGGCGAGGGTCGACACGTGCACCTCGGAGGCGTTCTCCTCCCACCAGTCGAAACACGGCCGCTGCCAGGACGAGGTGAGATAGTCCACGCTCAACTCGATGGCTCTGGTCCACCGGGTGAGGCTCGTGCCGTGGCGACGCGAGTGCTCGGCCACGGCCCAGAGCCAGGTGCCGAATCCGTCGAGCTGGAAGTCCCACCACTGGTCATCGCCGTCCTCGCCGGCGAAGGTGAAGCGAGTGGGGAGCATCTGCGCGTCCGGCACGGGGTCTCCGGCCAGCGCTCTCGAGACGATGTTCACGATGGCCGGCTCGCGAGCCACCAGGATCCGGGAGCACCAGTCGAAGAACCGCTCCGCCGACTCGCTCGCGCCCGCCGCCGACATCGCGTCCGCGATGAACGCCCCGTCCCGAAACCAGCAGTAGCCGCGGTAGGCCGAGAAGGTGGGACTCGCCGGGTAGGCCCCGGTCGCGTCCTGCAGGCCCAGGATCAGTTCGACGCTCGACTCGGCGAGCCGGGCGAGGGGGTCGCGTCCGTCCGTGTCGCTCCCGAACTGGACGCCGTGTTGCGCCTCGATCATGCTGGTGTCTCCCTGGTTGTTGGTGCGCGGTTCCCGCGCGACGGCGATGAAGGTCCCGGGGCCGAGTGGGCCCCGGGACCGTGCGGCTGTGCCCGGCCGACGGGGTCGGCGGCTCAGCCGGCGAGAAGGGCGTTGATCTTCTTCTCGGCGTTGGTGAGCGCCTGTTCCACGGTCTCGCGGCCGGCCTGAGCCTCCACGAGTTCGCCGGTGATCGCGTCCTGCATCGCCGACTGGTTGTCACCGATCGAGGGGGCGGGAGCGATCTTCTTCGCGGCGTCGAACACCGCCTGGCGGTTGGCCGGCTTGCCCTTGGTCAGGTACGAGTCGAGCTTCGCGGTGTCGGAGATGGTGGGAAGCTCCCACCCGGCGTCCAGCCGAACGCTGACCTCCTCATCCGAGGAGGACATGAACTCGGCCCACTTCTGGGCCTCGACCGGGTGCTTGCTGGTCGCCGAGACGCCGATGCCGTTCGAGAAGACCGCGCTCGCCGTGGTGGTGTTGCCCGGCTCGACGGCGATGTCCCAGTTGGCCGGGGTGTCCGCGAAGGAACCGAACACCCAGATTCCGGTGTGCAGCATCGCGAGCTTGCCCGCCTTGAACAGGTTGGTGTCGAAGTCGGCCGTGCCCTGCCCGTCGGCGATCGTCGGCATCGTCGTGCCGCTCTTGTCGACGAGCCACTTGGCCGCCTCGATGCCGGCCGGCGTGCTGAACGCTGCCTTCTTGCCGTTCTTGCTCAGGAAGCTGGCCCCGTTCTGCACGAGCGCCTTGTAGTACTCGTTGTAGGTGACCGGCTGGTGGTCACCCCACACGCCTGCCGCCTTGTTGGTGAGCTTCTGGGCGGCGGCCGTCTCGTCCTTCCAGGTCCAACTGCTCGTCGGGTACTTCACGCCCGCCTTGTCGAAGAGGTCCTTGTTGTAATAGAGCACCACATCCGAGAAGGAGGTGGGCAGCGCGTACTGCTTGCCAGCGGTGGCGTAGCTGTCGAGCAGGGCCTTGTTGAACTTCGCCGCGGGGACGTCCTTCAGCTCCGCCAGGACACCGTTGGCCTGCAACGGTCCGTAGCTCGACGGCCCGTTGATGTCGAAGACATCGGCCGGGGTGCCGGCGGCGAGGTCGGTCTGCAGCGCGGTTCCATATGAGTCGTACGGCAGGGTCTTCACCGTCACGGTGATGTTCGGGTTCTTCTTCTCGAACGCGGCAACGATCTTGTCCAGGTTCTTTTCGTTTCCGCCATTGGAAATGAAGTTGGAATAGGTGATCGTGACTGGGCCGTTCGACTTGGGCGTGGCGGATGCGCAGCCGGTCACGGCGAGGGCGAAGGCCCCCGCGAGGCCGAGTGCGACCATTAGCTTTCGATTCATGTGCTGCTATCTCCTTTGATGTGATGGTGCGGGTGGTGTGTGCGGGTATCGAAGGTCATTTGAGCCCGGAACTCGCGACGCCCTGAATCACGTACTTCTGGGCGAACACGTAGAGCGCGAGCATCGGGAGCACACTCACGACCGAACCGGCCATGATCACGTCCCACTGCGAGGTGTACTGGCCCTGGAGCCCGGCCAGCGCGATCGGCAGGGTCTGGAGTTCCGGCGAGCGCAACACCACGAGCGGCCAGAGAAAGCTGTTCCAGCTGCCCATGAAGGCGAAGACGACGAGGGTGGCGAGGGCCGGGCGGATGTTCGGCAGAATGATGCCCGTGAAGATGCGGAAGTGCCCAGCGCCATCGATCGTCGCCGCCTCATCCAGTTCCCGCGGGACCTGGTTGATGGCCTGTCTGAGCAGGAAGATGCCGAACGCGGTCGCGAAGGTCGGCAGCAACGCCCCGAGGTAGGTGTCGAGCAGCCCGAACGCCTTCAGCTCGACGAAGAGCGGCACGATGAGCACCTGAAGCGGGATCATCATCGTCGCGAGGTACACGCCGAACACCACGTTCTGACCCCGGAAGGGCAGTCGGCTGAACGCATAGGCGGCGGTGGAGCTCGTGACCAGTTGCACCGCCGTGGTGATGAAGGCGAGCAGGAGGCTGTTGAGGATCACCTGCCCAAACGGCCGCTCGACGAAGAGCCTTTCGTACGCGCCGAGGGAGGGATTCTTCGGTATGAGCGCCGGCGTGGTGGTGAGACTCGCGCCGGGAGTGATCGAGGTGATGATCGTCCAGAGGAAGGGGAAGAACATCGCGATGGCGCCGATGATGATCACGACGTGGAGCACGATCACCCCCGCCAGATGCAGCCTGGCCTCCCGGCTTCGTGGTGCCCGGCCGACAGATCGGCGCGCCGGGGCGGTCCTGGTGAGAAGCGCTTCAGCCATAGGTCACCCACCTCCTCTGGCCGCGGATTTGGATCACGGTGACGGCGAGCACCACGGCGAACAGCATCCAAGACAGTGCGGACGCCTCGCCGGCCCGTCCGTAGCGGAAGGTGAGGTCGTAGATCTGCTGCACGACGACCTCGCTCGCCCCGTTCGGCCCTCCCCCGGTCATGGCGTACACCTGGTCGAAGACCTGGAAACCGTTGATCAGGGAGATCACGATCACGAAGAATGTGGATGGCGAGAGCAGCGGGAGCGTGACGCTGAAGAGCCGCCGCCACCAGCCCGCGCCGTCGACCTTGGACGCGTCGTACAGCTCGGTGGGGATCGCCTGCAGCCCGGCGAGAAGGATGACCATCACGAATCCGAGGTCCTTCCACGACGACGCCACGATGATCGCCGGCATCGCCCAGTGCGGGTCTGTCCACCAGCCGGGACCGTGGATGCCGACCGCGGCCAGCACGGTGTTGACGATTCCCGTTGTCGGGCTGAGCAGCCATCGCCAGACGAGGGCAACGACGATCCAGCTCGTGACGACGGGAAGGAAGTAGATCCCCCGAAGGAACGACCGCCCCTTGAGCGCGGCGTTCAGGGCTAGGGCCAGGGCCAGCCCACCGAAGTAGACCAGGGGAAGATAGCCGGCGATGTAGTAGATGGTGTGCAGGAACACGTCGCCGGTGATCGGGTCGGTGAGGAGCTTGGCATAGTTGCCGAGGCCCACCCACTGCATCGGTGCGAGCAGGTTCCACTTGTGCAGGCTCACCCACGCCGCCGCGACCATCGGGCCGAGGACGAAGAGCAGCAGGGGTATCGCGCTCGGCAGAAGGAACGCGAGCACCGTGAACGTGTACCGCGCCCGGTTGCGGGCCGTGCGTCCGTCGCGCGTCGGGATGGTGTGCCGAAACTGCGGCTCCTTGTCCAGGAGCGCGGTCTGGGCCACCGACACGCTCATGCGCCGGCTCCCGCCTGCGGGAAGGCCTGCTCGACGAGGCGCTCCCGCACGAGGCGGCCCTGGTCGCCGGCCATGTCCTCCGCGTCGAACGGGGTGGCGAGCACGAGTGCGGCCGCTCCCTGCGCCCAGCTCTCGTCCTGCCAGGTCTCCACGGCCACGGCGACTCCGCGTCGGCTCGGGATCAGGGACGAGCGGAAGGCGGGCTCGAACCCGAACGACCAATGGCTCCAGGCCGCCGTGCCCTCGCCGAGCACGATCACGATCTCGGGATCGAGGGTGTGCACGATGCCGGCCAGCGTGCGGCCGAGAACGTGGCCCGCCTCGCTGAAGATGCGGGTGGCCTCGGGGTTGCCGGAGTCCGCCGCTCCGCGCAGCGCCGCGATGCCGCTCTGCTCGCCGATGACTCCCCGCTCGCGGGCCAGCCGCACGAGCGCCGACTCGCCGATTATCGACTCGAGGCAGCCGTGGTTGCCGCAGGTGCAGAGCGGACCGTCGATCTCGACGGGAACGTGGCCGATCTCGCCGGCGCCGCCCCCCGAACCGCGCAGCACCACGCCATCCACCATGATTCCGGCGCCGATTCCGGTTCCGATGGTCACGACGAGAAAGTTCTCGTGCAGCCGACCGACCCCGTACAGGCGCTCGGCGATGGCGAGCGCGTTCACGTTGTTCTCCACGATCACCGGGAGGTTGAGCTCGCGCTGCAGGGTGGATCCGAGCGGCACCTGCCGCCAGCCCATCTGGGTCGAGTCGACGAGTCCGTTGGCCTGGCGGTCGACGCTGCCTGGCACCCCGACGCCGACTCCCAGGAGCGGCGCCGAACCCCCGCCGGCGACGAATCGCCGCAGCAGTCCGGTGAGGTCGGCGAGGAACGTCGAGGCCGACGCGTCGAAGGGCTCGCTCGCCGATCGCACGACGGTCCCGTCGATGCCGACATCGACGAAGGCCACGTGATCGGCGACGACCTTCACGCCGATCGCACGGCCCGCGGTCGACATCAGGCCGAGCATCCGTGCCGGGCGACCGCCCTGGGATGGCGAGTGCTCGAGCTCCCTGAGCAGCCCCTCGGACAGCAGGTCCTTGGTGAGCTGCGTCATCAGAGCGGGAGAGACGTTGAGCGCCCGAGCCAGGTCGGCGCGGGAGGCGGGTCCGTGGGCACCGAGTCGAGCGAGAATGGCTGACCGGTTGACGTCAGTGCGGGCTTGCGGGCGATTTGCCAAGAGAACCTCTTTGTTCAGAACTAAACAAAGAATAGAACAAAGAAGTGAAGTTAGTCAACTGCGCGCTCGGATGGCGCGAATTCGCCCGGGAATACGGCTCGATCGAACGCTCAGCGCCACCCGGACGAAGGCCGCTTGTGCTTTATTCAACCATTCGGTATTATACCAATTAGTTGATTACGAAAGGAGCAAGACGTGCCCACCGACCAGCTGAGCCGCACCTTCGCCGCACTCGCCGACCCCACCCGCCGTGCGATGCTCTCCCGTCTCTCCCTCGGCGAAGTGACGGTCGGGCAGCTC
Source organism: Lacisediminihabitans sp. (assembly GCF_043726815.1). Classification (NCBI taxonomy): domain Bacteria; kingdom Bacillati; phylum Actinomycetota; class Actinomycetes; order Micrococcales; family Microbacteriaceae; genus Lacisediminihabitans; species Lacisediminihabitans sp. Next base: position 55,894 of record NZ_JAYSJZ010000050.1, on the reverse strand, counting down.
GCCGAGCCGTTCTCCATGACCCTCGCTGCCGTCTCGAAGCACCTTCGCGTGCTCGAGAAGGCGGGGCTCGTCAGCCGAGGCCGCGACGCGCAGTACCGGCCGGCGCAACTCGACGCGCGCCCCCTGGCGGCCGCATCGGGCTGGATCAGCGACTACGCCCAGTTCTGGTCAGACAACTTCGACACCATGGGCGCCTACCTTGGGCGACTCCAGTCCGACCAGCCCGGTTCAGAGCCCACCCCGGGCACCCCACTCGCAGGAGAACACTCATGACCGACGGAATCACCATCACCCGCACGTTCGCCGCCCCGCGTGACCTCGTCTACTCGATGTGGACGACCCCCGAGCACTTCGCGGTGTGGTTCGGTACCGACGCCGTCGAGATCCCCCTCGATTCGGTCGCGCTGAACGTGGAAGTGGGCGGTGAGTGGAAGGCGACCATGAACCTGCCGGACGGCAACTCGATCAACTGGATCGGCGAGTATGTCGAGGTCGAGCCGCCCAGCCGCCTGGCCTTCACGATGACCGACAACCCCTCGAACCCGGCCCGCGAACCCGTCACGGTCACGCTGGTCGAGGTCGACGGCGGCACCGAGATGACGATGACGCAGAACGGGGGCAATCTCACCGAGGAGCAGTACGCCCAGACGATCGTGGGCTACAACGCCTTCTTCGACGTCATGGAGCGGCTGCTCGCCGAGCGGATCTGACGCCTCGAGTCGGGTGCGGGCTCGTGGTCGGCGCCGCTAGGCGGTGCGGGCCACCTCGGCCGCGATGGACCGCCCCCAGGCGGTAGCTGCCTCGAGTTCACCGTCGAGCAGGGGGCCCTCGGTGCCCTTCACGGTGAAGCCGCGAGGTTTCGCCACGATCGTGGCTCCCGCGTCCTCGAGCGATTGGGAGATCCTGGCCGCGGCATCCCCGTGGATGAAGAGCCGCACTCGCGTGTCGAAGGCCGCGGCGTGCGTGCCCACGAGCTGTCCGGCGCCGAGTCCCGCGAGGAACTTCTGCATGGCCGCGGTGGGGCGCCATCCGTTGATCGGGCTGCCCACCACGAGGAGATCGGCCGCCAGGCTCGCCGGATCGAGCCGGGCCACGGACACCGCGGTCGCGCCGCCGATCCCCGCCGCGATCGCCTCGGCGACCCGCTCCGTGTTGCCGTAGTTCGAGTCGAAAACCACCAGCGCAGACATCGAACACCTCTCTCGGTTGCCTCGGTACGAGTCTGTTCCCCCGGGTCGCGTCCTGGTGGGGCTAAAGGCCCTGCGCAGCCGCGCCGCGGCCGACTTCGACGCGATGCGACGAGGGCGCCGCGACGCTCGAGACCGACACCGCGGCCGTTCGGGATGCCTTCGGGGCATCGCCGGGGTACGCCGGGGTGACCGTCGAGCACCTGCTCGCCTGGGCGGCCCTGACCGGCTGACCCGGTTCGCCCACGCCCCGCTGCGGGCTGCCATAATGGTGGCTCTCGGTGGCTGGGGGTGCGGTGATGTCCGGTTCTCCTCCTCGGTGGTCGGCCTGGCGCGTCGTCACCGGATTCGGCTTCCTCAGCCTCGCCGTCGACATCGTCTCCGACGGGGGAAGCTCGCTCGCCGGGCCGCTTCTCGGCCAACTCGGCGCGTCCGCGCTGGTCGTCGGGCTCGTCACGGGCGTCGGCGAGGCCATCGGACTTGGGCTGCGCCTCGCCACCGGCCCCTGGGCCGACCGCACCCGCCGCTACTGGACGTTCACCGTCGTCGGCTACGCGCTCACGGTGATCTGCATCCCCCTGCTGGCCCTCGCGCCGTTCGTCGGGGGCGCCGGGCTCGCCGTAGCGAGCATCCTGATCATCGGCGACCGCACCGGAAAGGCGGTGCGCAGTCCGGCGAAGACCGTGCTCCTCGCATCGGCCGCGGGTTCGGTGGGGCGTGGCAGAGGCTTCGCGGTGCACAAGGCCCTCGACCAGACGGGCTCTCTGCTCGGCCCCCTCCTCGTCGCCGGCGTGATCGCCCTGACCACCGTGCTCTGGCCCGCCTTCGCCGTGCTCGCGGTGCCGGGGGCCATCGCGCTCGCACTGCTCGCGGTGATCCGGATGCGGGTGCCCGACGTGAGCGTGTACGACACCAAACTCGACAGGGCCGCGGATGCCGCGGCCGACGGGAGCGATCCCCCACCACGCCTTCCGCCGACCTTCTACCCGTTTGCCGCGGCCGCGTTCGCCGCCAACGCCGGCCTCGTCACCTACGGCGTGATCTCCTTCCACCTGACGAAGGTGGGGCTGGTTCCCCTGTCCGCTGTGCCCCTCGTCTACGCGGCGGCGATGGCGGCCGGGGCGGTCGCGGCACTCGCGAGCGGCTACATCTACGACAAGAAGGGAACGAACGTTCTTCTCGCCCTTCCATTTCTGATCGCCCTCGTGCCCGGGCTGGCCCTGTCGAACCAGATCGGCGCCGTGATCGTGGGCGTGGTGGCCTGGGGGGCGGCCTCCGGCATCCAGGAGTCGACGGTGAAGGCGATGGTCGCCGATCTCGTGCCCTCTGCGCGCCGGGCGACGGCCTACGGCATCTTCGCCGCCTTCGAGGGCGCCGGCGCGCTCGTGGGCGGGGTGCTCTCCGGCGCCCTGTACGGGCGGCTCGGAGTGCTCATCCTCGTCGTGATCGCGCTGCAGGCGTGCTCCCTGGTGCTGCTCGTGGTGACCGTGCGGAAGCAGCGCAGGCGGGACCTGTCCGTCGCGAAATAGCGGCCTCGCCTCTGGACGGATACGCGCGGTAGTGCAATGATTGCGTTAACGCAACCGCTTTCGATTGCGCCAATCGAAGGAAGAACGATGACGAACACAGAGAGGCCGAAGGGGACGACCGAGGAATACGAGGGACGGTACACCGAGGCGGACCCGGAGGGGCCCGCGCCGCGTTCGATCCGTGGGGCATACACCCGCACCGACGCCAACCCGCATCCGGAGCCGCCGGAAGAGGGCCGGTACATCCGCGGCAAGGCCAACCCTCGCGGCATCGCCCCCGGCTCACACCACGGGCACTACACCGAGGCCGAACACGGGGTCAGGTCGGTGCCACAGTAGCGCCGCAGCGCCAGCACGACCTCGGCAGGGGACCCTCGACGAGAGCGCCGCACTCCGTGCAGACCCGCTCGAGCCAGCAGACCTCCCCGAGGTCGTCGTGCTCGCGAGCGCCACCGGGTTGCTCGGTCATTTCGGCAGGCTCAGCGCGAACCGACCGTCGCGCGTGCCCTCTCCCCCCGCCGCCGTGGCGAACTCGGAGAGCGCCCGCGCAGTCGCCGCGCGTTGGTCCGCCGGCATCCTGGACAGGATCTCCGCGATCGCTCGACGTCGGCGTTCGAGCACGTGAGACACCAGGTCTCGCCCCCGGTCGGTCAGGGCGAGGTGCAGGTATCGACGGTCCGCCCGATGCTCCGTCCGGGCGATCAGGCCGGCCTGGACCAGGCGATCACAGGTGCGCGTGGCGTTGGACGGATGCACCCCGAGCTCGACGGCAACGCCGCCCAGATTCTGCGGGCCGTTCGCCGCGATGAGGATGAGCACCCGCAACTGGGGCGTCGTCACGATCTCCTCGACGTCGAGCACCGACTGGGCCGCCACCCGCAACAGGACATTTGCGGAGGCGAGCACGGCGTCGATCTCTTCGAGTGCAGGGTCGGCCTCGTCGGCGGGTTCGTTCACCCGCCCCACTATCCCCGAATGATTGCGGCAGCGCAACCTTTGCGCGAACCGGGGATCAGCGTCGACGACCTCGCACGAAATAGGCGATCGGCCCGAAGAAGTTCACCGCGATGATGGCCGCCCAGACACCCTTGCGGCCGTTGACCAGTTTGGCCGGCCGCCGGGCCAGATCCGTCCAGGCCGCGACGGCGAGAACGAGTTCCGCCACGGCCGCCACCACCACCGCCCTCTGCTGCCCTTGGCTCAGGTCACTCCAGTTGCGTGTCTTCATTGCTCCCTCTCCCTCCCTCGGATTCTCGCATCCGCTGCGGCGATCCCGCCCGGGCCTTTCGGCCCCTGAGCACCTTTGCCGCCTAAAATCAGCTATGGCTTCCCGCGACGCACTCGAGATCGAACGGAAGTACGACGTGACGGAGGCCACCCCGCTTCCCGACCTGCACACCCTTTCCGGCGTTCGACGCGTCGACCAGCCCGTGGAGCACGCCCTCGAGGCCGTGTACTTCGACACCGACGACCTCGCCCTCGCCGCGAACCACATCACGCTGCGCAGGCGCACCGGCGGCGATGACGCCGGCTGGCACCTCAAGCTCCCGCAGTCGAGCGACACGCGCCGGGAGCTGCACGAACCACTCGGCGTCGACCGTCACCGAGTTCCGGAGGTCCTGCTCCGGCGGGTGCGGGTTCACCTTCGGGGGCGTGCGCTCGCCCCCGTCGTGCGACTGAGCACCCGCCGCATCGTGCGGGGGCTGCGCGGGGACGGCGACCAGGTTCTCGCGGTGTTCTGCGACGACCACGTCACCGCCGAGCGGCTCGTCCCGACCACCGCCGCCGAGAGCTGGCGGGAGTGGGAGGTGGAACTCGTGGACGGAGGCGCGACGGTGCTCGACGCCGCGGAGTCGCTGTTCGCCGCGGCCGGCATCCGCCGCTCCCCGTCGGCGTCCAAGCTTGCCCGCTCCCTCGGCGACCGGCTGCCCCCGCAGCGGGCGGTGCCGCAGTGGACGACCAACCGCAAGACCGCCGCCCACGTGCTGCTCAGTTACCTGGACGAGCACGTCCACGCCCTCGTGGCCCAGGATCCGCTCGTGCGCGAGGGCGGCCCCGGCGCGGTGGACCAGACGGATGCCGTGCACGATGTGCGGATCGCCATTCGCCGGCTGCGCTCCGCGCTCGCGACCTATCGCCTGCTCCTTGACCCGGACGTCGCGGCGCGGCTCCGGGCCGAGCTGCAGTGGCTCGGGGCGGCGCTGGGAACCTCCCGCGACATCCAGGTGATCAACGCCCGACTGGACACCCTGGTGGGGGACGAAGCTCCCGCACTAGTCCTCGGACCGGTGAGGGGCCGGATCGACGCCCAGCTCGGCGGGGACTTCGCGACCGCGAGGAACGGCGGTCTCGAGGCACTGGACTCGACGCGCTACTTCGATCTGCTCGACGCGCTGGACGGCCTCCTCGCGTCCCCACCGCTCACCGACCTTGCCGGGAGATCCGCGGAACGCGTGATCCCGCGCCTGATCGAGCGCGAGTCACGGCGGCTCCGTCGCGCCGTGCGCGCGGAACACACCGTGAAGGATGCCCGGGGCCACGCGCTCGCCCTGCACGACGTGCGCAAGGCGGCCAAGCGCCTGCGCTACGCGGCGGAGCTCGCGCGACCGGTGCGACGCAGGGCGGCCGATCGGCTCGCCGCCGCCGCGGAGAACCTGCAGACGATACTGGGTGAGCACCAGGACAGCGTCGTGGCGCGGGATACCCTCCTGCGCCTGAGCACCCAGGCCTATCTTCAGGGGGAGAACGGGTTCAGTTACGGGCGCCTGCACGCCATCGAGGAGCAGCGCGCCGCGGCGGCCGAGGCGCAGTTCCACAAGGCGTGGAAGCGATTCCCGAAGGGACTCGCGAAGGACTGAACGGGCGAGCGTCAGGCCGCGTTCGACGAGCGCGCGCGGTGATTCTCCACTCCCGTGCTCACCGCCCGGGTGATGCGCCGGGCCAGCCGATGGGATGGACGCTCGACCACCCAGTGGAATCCCCACGCCGTGAGCAGCGCCGCCGGCACGGTGAGCAGGGCCACGAGCCACCAGCGCTCGTCGCCGAGCAGGAAGGTGAGAGTGGCGAGGATCGGCATGTGCACGAGGTAGAGGCTGAACGAGACCCGGCCGAGCCACTGGATGGGGCGGGATTCGAGCGCCGAGCGCACCGGACGCACCCCGATGGCGGCGAGCACGAATCCTCCCGCGCCGAGCACCGAGAGCTGGCTGAGCAGCGTGTCGGCGACCGAACCGCTTGCAACGACGGGCCGAAGAAGCGAGTGCCCGACGAGCAGCAGCAGCGAGCCGACGACGAGTGCCGCCCCCCACCGGCCGGAGTGGGGCCGCAGCAGGCGGCGCTTGGTCCACTCCCGGATGGCATCCAGTCGCACCGCCATGATCGTGCCGATGAAGAAGACCGGCAGGTACTGAAAGGCGTCGATGCCCGCGACCACGCCGACGGTACTGATCACGAACGCGAAAGCGATCGCGATGGCCCAGTGTCGGCGCACCACGATGGCGAGGGCCACGAAGAGGGGCAGCAACACCGAGAACACCAGCTCCCAGCGGAGGGACCACAGCACGTTGTTCACGTCGTACGAGGCGCGGGTGAGGCTCGCCTCGTCGAGCAGGGTGCCCCAACTGATCGAGGTCGCCTGGGAGTTGTCCATCCACGTTCCCGCGGTGACCGCTGCCTGGTCTCGGGGGATCATCCAGACCAGCACCGTGCCGATGGCGATGGAGACCCAGACCGGGATGTAGAGGCGCACGAGGCGTCCGCTGAGGAATCCGGCCCAGGTGAAGCCCTTCGAGCCGAGGGCCGGCAGCGCCACGACGAGGCCGCTCAGCACGAAGAAGACGAGCACGGCCTCCGAACCGGCGCTGAGCAGCTTGAGCGGCGTCTGCGAGATCCACCAGATGGCGCTTCCCACCCCCGATCCGCCCGCCTTCAGCAGCACAGGCTCCGCCACGAGGTACAGGTGATAGAGCACCACCACCATGGCGGCAACACCGCGGAGACCGTCGAGAGCGGTGAGGCGGCCGCTCGATCCCGCGCTTTTCGCGGGGGTCGCAGTGGGCTTTCGTTCGCTCGTCGTCTGTAAGGTCATCATCTCGAGGCTAGGAAAGCTTCCTGAGTGTTGCGTCTGTATAGGGTGGCAATCCCCCGGATGACTAGGCTGGGGCCATGGCGAATCGGGTGGCTACCTCCGCGGCACGAGGGGCGAAGAACAATCGGGTGTTCCAGGTGCTCGCCCGTCTGGGCTACGCCGTCAACGGGCTCCTGCACATCCTCATCGGGGCGATCGCGATCAGCGTCGCGACCGGTGCCGGGGGCGGCGAGGCCGACCAGTCCGGGGCGCTCGGCCAGCTCGCCGCGACACCCGGCGGCCGCATCCTGTTGTGGGTCGTCGTTGTCGGCCTCGCCGCCCTCGGCGTCTGGCAGCTTGTGGTGGGGCTGCTCGCCAGGGGCTCTGACACGAAGAGCCGGTGGGCGCACCGTGCCGCCGAGTGGGGAAAGGGCGTCGCCTATCTCGCGATCGCCGCGACGGCGCTCACCTTCGCCAACGGCGGCTCCACGAATGCCGCCCAGAGCACGAGCGGCTTCGCCAGCGGGCTCCTCGCGACCCCGGGTGGCGTCGTCATTCTGGTCGTGCTCGGGCTCGGCATCGCCGGCATCGGGCTGTACTTCGTGCTCAAGGGGGCCAGGAAAAAGTTCACCGACGACATCACCGTGCCGCCGACCGTGGGTCGGGTGGTCGTGGTCCTCGGCGTGGTGGGCTATATCGCCAAGGGCATCGCTCTTGTGGTGACCGGCGCGGTCTTCGTCACCGCGGCCGTCACGATCGATCCCAGCAAGGCGACAGGCCTGGACGGGGCGCTCAAGGCGCTCGTCGCACTGCCATACGGCCCGGTCATCCTCTGGGTGGTGGGCGCCGGGCTCATCGCCTACGGCCTGTACTGCTTTGCGCGGGCCAGACTCGCCCGCCTCTGATCGTGCCGGCTACCCGAAGTGCGCGCTCGTGAGGACGGCCTGCAGCGAGGAGAGGTAGCCGACTGACGTGTAGGTGGCGCCGCTGACTCCCGCCACGCGCGCCGACTGGGATGCGAGCACCTCGGATCGCAGAATCGGTGCCGCGTACTGACTGATCTGCACCGAGGTCGAGCCCGCGTCGGTGAGCTTGAGCGCCTGCACGTCGGTGATTCGCCCTCCCGCGATCGTCACCGCGACCCGCACCGTGCCGTACGGCGTCTGGGCCAGGGAGCCCTGGAAGGTACCGGCGACCGCGACGGGCGGTGCCGGCGGGGGTGGGGCGGCCACCGGCGGTGCCGGAACGGGTTTCGGCGCGACCGTGGGGGCCGCCGTGACGGTCGCCGTCGGCGTGGGGCTCGGTGTGGGAGTCGCCTCGACCGGGGCGGGGATGCTCTTCGTGGGAGTCGGCGACGCCGAGCGGATCGCGACGGTCGGCGTCGGGGTGGCCGCCGCTGCCGGGTGGAGGGCCGCGTCGTGCCACGCGCCGGATTCCCACCCGGCGAAGAGGATGCATCCCGAGGCGAAGACCGCCGCTACCACCGCACGTGCTCTCATTGCCTGGCGCGCCGTCCTCCCCGGTGGTGTGCTCCCATTCTGCGCCGCGATCGCCACGGAGCCGGCAGCCACGGGGTGGGTGTGTCGCGGCGGGCGAGGGTGGTCTTCGCGCCTGTGATCGGATGCGCCTGCGCCAGCCGCTAGGAGACAGGCACCGGGTAGGTGGGGAGGGCGATTCCCCCCGCCTTGGCAAACTGCTTCGCCATCATCGGCCGCATCGGCCAGCGGCCCATCCAGCGCATCGACGCGTTCCGCAGCGCGATGGCGAGCGCGCTGATCGGCGCGAAGCTCGCCACTCCCCCCGGCGCAAGTTCCTGCCCCTGGGTCACATACGGCCGCATGACCTCGTCGTAGCGGCGGAACGCCACCGAGTGATCGCCGTCTGCCTGGGCGAGTTCGCCGGCAAGCACCCAGGCACCGACCAGCGCCAGGCTTGTGCCCAACCCGGTCAGAGGCGTCGGGCAATATCCGGCGTCACCGAGGAGAACGATCCGCCCTCGCGACCAGTGGTCGAGATGTACCTGCCCGAGTGAGTCGAAGGAGAAATCGGTGGAGTCTCGGAGAGTCCCGAGTAGCGCGGGCGTCAGCCAGCCGTCCCGCTCGAACCGGCTGGCGACGATGTCTTTCTGAGCCGCGATATCCCGGCGGTCGAACTCGAGCGGTGCCGACCGAAAGCTGAAGCCCGCCTTGGCCTCGCCGGCGACGCGCCCCGGTCGCACCGAGGCCACCAGCCCGCCGGGAGCGTTGTGCATGAGGTACCAGCCGTCGAGGGCGAAGTCGGCAGAGGCGGTGAACCAGGCGGTGTAGCAATTCAGCGGGCGAACGAACTCCGACTCCTCACCGAAGGCAAGCGCTCGCACCCGTGAGTGCAGCCCATCGGCGCCGACCACCAGGTCGAAGCGGCGTGCGGCCGCCGTCTCGAAGCTGACCTGCACGCCCTCGGCATCCTCGGCGATGCCCGTGATGGTGTCGTCGAAGAGGTACTCGACCTCGGGCATCGTTGCGTCGTAGAGAAGCCGGCCCAGGTCGCCCCGCAACACCTCGATTTCCGACACGAATCCTTCACCGCCGAAGAGCCCCTTGGGCACCCAGGCGTCGACCTTTCCCCTCGAACCGACGAAGGCGATGCCGCGCTGGTCGAGCGAGACCGCTTTCACACGATCCATCAGGCCCATCATCTCGATGACGGTGCGACCGGCGCCGCGCAGGTCCACCGCCTGGCCGCCGGGGCGCGGCTCGGGCGCACGCTCGACCACGGTCGGAGTGAATCCGCGCTGCCGTAGCAGAAAGGCGAGTGCCGGGCCGGCGATGCCCGCCCCGGAGATCAGGATGCTGGTGTTCTTCATGAGCGTGAATGTACGCTGTACGCGTGCATAGTGCAATAGAAATGCGCCGCGTGGTTCTGTGCACTAGTGCGTGGGTGCCGGTCGGACCGAGTCGGCACTCTCGATCAGGCCACACCGAGCCGTTGACCAGGGTGCACTAGTACAGAGGAGGACTCATGACCGCAGTCCCGCGCTCCGCGCAGATCGCCGCCGAACTTCGCGCGCAAATCGAGTCGGGCGGCCTCGGCCCGGGCATGCGGGTGCCATCAACCCGCGACATGGTGAGGGAGTGGGGCGTGGCGATGGCCACCGCAACCAAGGCCCTCAGCACTCTGCGGCAGGCGGGCCTCGTCCACTCCGTGCCGGGCATCGGTACCGTGGTCGGTCCCGGGCCGAACCGAGGCGAGGAGGGTTCCGCCGCGACACGACGGGCATCGGCTGCCGCGCCTGCACGGCACGCCACGGCAACCCCAACGACGGAGGTGATCGTCGCTGCCGCGATCGCGATCGCCGACGCGGAGGGACTGGCCGGCGTCTCGATGCGGAGGGTCGCCGCCCAGCTCGGAGTCGGCACGATGTCGCTGTACCGGCATGTCGCCGACAAGGACGACCTGCTGGTTCGAATGATGGACGCGGTGCTGCGCGAGCGAATGCCGCCGGAGCCGCCTCCGACCGGCTGGCGCGCCAGACTCGAGTTGGCGGCCGGCACGCTCTGGGCTACGTTTCACCAGCACATGTGGCTGGCGCCCGTGCTCTCGGTCACCCGGCCGCAACCGATCGCTAGCGGAATGACGTACCTGGAGTTTGTGCTCGAGGCCCTCGTCGAGGCCGGGCTCACTCCGCGGCGCGCCCTCGGCCTGCACCTGGCGCTCGTCAACTACGTGCGGGGAACGGCGCTGAACCTCGAACTCGAGGCAGACGCGATCGCCGACAGCGGCCAGGATGCGCGGCAATGGATGGATGCGCAGGAACCAGCGGTGCAGTCCGTGCTCTCGACCACGGAGCTGCCCGTATTCGAACGGCTCGACGCCATCGATCACCAGGTCGACCTCGATTCGCTGTTCGATTTCGGCCTGCAGCGCCTGCTCGACGGGTTCGCTGTCGACATCGCACTGGCCAGAGGAGGGCGGCGCTCGTGATCCAGGTCCGCAGCGCGGCGTTCCGCCGAGCGATCAGGCCGGCTTCGGCGCCCTGGGCGGATTCGGATGCACGATGCCGTCCCGCGGCGCCGGGAGGGTCGAGCCGTCGAGGGTGACGAGCGCATGCAGGGTGGCGCCGAGCGGCTCCGGCCAGGGGGCGGGGGCGACCTTCGCCGGCGAGGGCACCGGCGGCGTCGGCTGCACGATCGTGGTTCCGAACTCGGGCGGCAGCGGCCGCGATAGTGTCGGCCGCACCCGGTGGGCGAGCGACGGGGCGTGGTCCACCCGGGGCACCCCGAACGGCGGCAGCCCGAGCAGGTCGACGATGGTCTTCGGAATCGACGCGTGGGAGTGCCACTCCGGGTCGATGCCCTGCTCGACCATTCCCCCGAACATGATCAGCGGGATGCGCGACCCGCCGATCACCGCGAACCCACCCGGGTGCAGCGCATCCGGCACCGTCTCGATCGCCGGCGTCGGCACGGAGTCGGCGTAGCCTCCCCAGTCGTCCCAGGTGATGATGAACGTCGTGTTCTGCCAGCCGCCCCCGTCGATCACGGCCTGCACGCGCTGCCAGACGAGGTCCTGGCCCCGGGTGGCGTAGCTGGGGTCGCTCACGTGCGGCGGATGCTCGTCATAGCCGGCGGGGCTCCAGACGTAGCAGACCCGCGGCAGTTCTCCCGCCTTCGCCATCGGAATGAAGTCCTTCGGCGGGTACACGGTGGCCGATCCCGGGCCGGTCGAGAGGCTCTTGTAGAACTTGGTGGGGTAGCCGCCCTGGTCGGGGAACGCCGCCCAGCTCACATGGCCGGCCTCGGCGACGGTGAAGATCGACGGGATGTCCCAGACCGGATGCGGGCCGATGAACGGGGGGTTCTTGAGGGTCGGCATCTGGCCGCCCACGGCGAGCATGTGTCCGGGGGTGGAGTTGGACCCGGACCCGAAGTGGTGATCCGAGAAGGTGAACTGCTTGGCCAGCCAGCTGTAGAACGGGATCACGGTGTCGTTGTCGACCTGGGCCGCCAGGGCCGGGTAGTCGCCCATCGCGTAGTGCACCCACGCGTTGCGATCGTGCGGCTGGTCGAAGTTCGGCGCCGCGCTCAACAGGTGGCCGCCGTTCGCGACATCCGCCCCCCAGTCGGCGAGTGTCGGGAAGTAGAAGTCGGTGGTCTTGTTCTCCTGGAGGAACACGATCACCCGATGATCCGGTATGGCGGCCATGCTCCAAGCCAAGCACCATGGCCCGTGCGCGACAAGATCCAGCGGGTGAACATCGCCTTGCGCCCGAGCGATGACCCCCGAACGGGGGCGTAGGGTGGCACGGGTGTTCTTCGGCAACGCTGCCGGAGACGAAGAGCAGGAGTGTCATTCGCATGAGCGCCACCACTGAGATCGCCGTCACCGACCACACCGTCCACGCCCGTCCATCGTTCGCCGATCCGGGGGCCCTGGGCCTCGGTGCGTTCGCCCTCACCACTTTCGTGCTCAGCCTCGCCAACTCCGGCATCGTGCCCACCGCCGGGGCCGCCGTGCTCGGGATCGCCCTGTTCTACGGGGGAATCGCCCAACTCGCCGCCGGGATGTGGGAGTTCGCGAGCGGAAACACCTTCGGCGCGACCGCCTTCACCTCCTACGGCGCCTTCTGGCTCGCCTTCTGGTGGCTGGAGACCAACCCGGCCGCCGCGAAGGAGGCCGGTGCCGCCGGCGTCGGCAGCTTCCTGCTGGCCTGGACGATCTTCACCGTGCTGATGACCGTCGCCGCCCTGAAGACCAACCGGGTGATCCTCGCGGTGTTCGTGGCGCTCTCGCTCACGTTCCTGGCCCTCACTATCGGCGAGTTCTCCGGCGCGGTGGGAGTCAGCCGGCTCGGCGGCTGGATCGGCTTCCTCACCACCGCGTTCGCCTGGTACGGCTCGTGCGCCGTCGTCGTGAACTCCACCTGGAAGCGCACGGTGCTCCCCGTCTGGCCGCGCGGGTAGTCCGCAGCGCGTCGAGGTCTTCTCACGGGCTCCTTCGAGCGCCAGACTGGGGCGCATGGATTCGCCAGAGGTCAACCAGCACAGTGCCAGGGTCGCGGCCCTCTTCGACCGGGTGGCTGACACCTACGACGCCGTCGGCGTGCCATGGTTCGGGCCGATCGCCGAACGACTGGTGGCGGAGGTCGCGCCCCACCCCGGCGAGCGCGCACTCGACCTCGGCACCGGGCGTGGAGCGGCCCTCTGGCCCCTCGTCGACGCGGTCGGCCCGACCGGGCACGTGACCGGGGTCGATCTGGCCGAGCGGATGATCGAGGCCACGCGGCAGGACGCGGCGGAGCGCGGAATCGACACGGTGACTCTCGTCGTCGGCGACGCGAGCGGCCCGACGCTGCCGGAGGCCGCCTTCGATCTGGCTGTCGCCTCCCTCGTGCTCTTCTTCCTTCCCGATCCGCCGGTCGCCGTCGCCGCCTGGCGGCGCCTGCTCGTGCCGGGCGGGCGGCTCGGAGTATCGACCTTCGGCGCCCGGGACGCCGCGTGGGAGCGTGTCGACGACGTCTTCACCCGGTACCTCCCGCCCCAGTTGCTCGACGCCCGCACCAGCGGGGCGCGAGGCCCGTTCGCGAGCGACGCCGGCGTGGAGGGGCTGTTCGCCGACGCCGGCTTCGTCGATGTGCGAACCACCCATCTCGAGCAGGCCGTGCACTTCTCCGATGTCGAGGAGTGGCGTCGCTGGACCTGGTCGCACGGCCAGCGCACCCACTGGGAGGCCGTTCCGGAGGAGAGGCGCGCCGAGGTGCTCGAGGAGGCCGCCGAGCGGCTGTCGACGGCGCCGGCCGACGTCGGCGGCTTCACCCTCAGCCAGCAGGTGCGCTACACGATCGGGGTGCGACCGAGGGCGGTCTGACCCCGGTCAGGACTCCGGCTGGGCGATGTTCGGGGCGATGCGCGAATAGGAGTGCGCGATGTGCTCCAGCATCGCCGTCTCGGCGGCACCCGCGTCGCGAGTGCGGAGGGCCTGGAGCACGGCCTCGTGCTCGTCGGCGGTCTCATCGGCGATGCCATGCGTGAAGTAGAGGCGGTAGAGGTGCATGTGCGACCGCAACCGCAGGATCGCGTCGGCCAGTAACTCATTGCCGGCGTGCTCGGCGATCAGCCGGTGAAACCGGGCATCCTGATCCGCGAAGTCCTTGTAGTCCTGAAAGCGGTCTTCGCCCGTCTGGGAGGCGGCCGCGCTCGCGTGCATCTGCTGGGCGAGCCGTTCGAGTTCGCGGAGGTCGTCGTCGTCGAGGCGACCGACCGCGCGCCGGGCGGCCGCCGGTTCGAGCAGGGTGCGCATCTCGAAGAGCCTCCGCAGGCCCTCCCCGTCCAGCAGGGGCGCCGCCGTGTAGCCCTTGAGCGGGCGCTTCACGACGAGTCCCTCCGCCTCGAGCCTGGCGAGCGCCTCGCGCACCGGGGTGGGGGAAACGTTCAGCTCCCGGGCGATCCCGTCGATGCTCGCCCGGCTTCCCGGCTCGATCACCTGGTCCATCAGCAGCCCGAGGACCGCGTCGTAGACCTCGTCGGCGAGCGCTCGACGAGCGGGGAGAAACCGGGACCCCGGTTCGGGCTGCATGCTCATGCGGCCAATGTTATGTGCATTCCGGCACGACGAAAGAGGAAATAGCGTAGAGGATGCTCACAGCACGCGAAGTGCATCCAGGGCGTCGAAGTCCCAGTCGATTCCGAGTCCGGGGGCACTCGGCGCGACTCCGTGGCCGTCCACGATCTCGAGGTCGTTCCTGGTGACCGCGCGCAACTGGGGGATGTGTTCGAGGTAGAGCGCATTGGGAATCGCGCAGGTGAGCGACACGTGGAGTTCCATGAGAAAGTGCGGAGCCACCTTGACGTTGAACGCCTCGGCGAGATGCGCCACCTTGAGCCACGGCGTGATGCCGCCGATGCGCGCGGCATCCACCTGCACAATCGACGCCGCCCCGGCCTGAAGGTATTCGCGAAACTGGCCGAGCGAGTACATGCTTTCGCCCACGGCGACGGGGATGCTCGTGCTCCGGGCGAGCGCCCGGTGCCCGGCCACATCGTCGGCGGGCAGGGGCTCCTCGAACCAGAAGATGTCCAGCGGCTCGAAGAGGGCGGCCCGACGGATCGCCTCGGCCGCGGTCAGCGACTGGTTGGCGTCGATCATGATGTCCAGGTCAGGCCCGCCCGCCTCGCGCACGGCCGCCAGTCGCACGAAGTCCTCGTGCGCGCGTGCCTTGCCGACCTTGATCTTCACCCCCCGCATCCCCCGGGACTTCGACGCGAGAGCCTGGCCCACGAGCTCGTCGACGCCGAGGTGCAGCCAGCCGCCCTCGGTGTCGTAGAGCGGGATCGTGGGCCGGGCGCCGCCGGCAGCCCGCCAGAGCGGGGTGTCGCTCGCCCTCGATCGCGCGTCCCAGACCGCACAGTCCACCGCGGCGATGGCGAGCGAGGTGATCGCGCCCACCGTGGTCGCGCGGGTGGAGGAGAAGAGCGCGAGCCACACGGCCTCCGGACGGCTCGAGTCCTGCCCGACCAGCAGGTCGAGGAGGCCGGTGCGCAGGAGGGAGAGAACCGCACCGCCGCCCGTGCCGATCGTGTAGCTGTAGCCGATCCCCTCGGTGCCGTCGGCGGTGCGGATGCGCACGAGAATCGTCTCCTGCTTCACGAACGACTGCACGGCATCCGTGCGAACCGTCTCCACCGGCAGGTCGCACAGCCAGGCCTCCGCGCTCACGATCGTCGAACCGGTCACTGTCGTGGTCTGGGTCAGGGTGGTCATGGTCTCCTCGAGGGGGTGGATCGACATCATCGGCCGCCGAATCCACCGAGGGCGACGCCCTTGATGAGCTGCCGTTGCAGCAGGGCCACGATGATGAGGGACGGGATCACGGCCAGGGTGGAGGCGGCCATGACCAGACTCCACTGGGTGCCGTGCTCTCCCGTGAACATGGACAACCCGAGCGGCACGGTCGCCAGCTCCTGGCTGTTGATGATGATCAGCGGCCAGAGGTAGGAGTTGTAGTAGCCGATGAACGAGAAGACCGCGAGCACCGAGAGGGGCGCGGTGAGTTGCGGCAGTACCGACCGGAGGGTGCGGAAGCGCGACGCCCCGTCGATGCGCGCCGCCTCCTCGTACTCGATCGGGATCGTGAGGAAGAACTGCCGCATGAGGAAGGTGCCGAAGGCCGTGAAGGCGAACGGCACGATGAGGGCGAAGTACGAGTCCACGAGCCCGAGCTGGTTCATCATGATGAACAGCGGAACCACGAGCACCTCCTGGGGCAGCACGAGGGTCAGCACGAAGAGCAGAAAGAGTCGATCACGAAAGGCGAACCTGAGGCGGGAGAAGGCGTAGGCCGAGAGCACGGCCACGATCACCGAGAGCAGCGCCCCGAGGGTCGCGACGAGGAACCCGTTGAAGATGAAGCGGCCGAACGGCACGAGCGTCCAGGCGTCCGCGAAGTTCTGCCAGCGGATCTCGGAGCCGATGAACGTGGGCCGCGGCGAGAACACCTCGTTCTCGGGCTTCAGCGCGCTGAAGAACATCCAGATGAAGGGAAAGGTGAAGGCGAGCGCGACGACCGCCATCGCCGCGGTGTTCGCCCAGGTGACGAGCGCCGTGCGGCGCTGGGCCGGGCGAAGCCTGCGGCGCCGTGCCGGCGCCGACCGAACGGTGTCACTTGTCATAGTTGACCCACTTCCGTTGGCCCGCGAACTGCAGGGCCGTGATGAGCATGACCACGAGGAACAGGATCCAGGCCAGGGCCGAGGCGTAGCCGAGCTTGTCGAAGACGAACCCGTTGCGGTACAGGTAGAGCACGAAGGTGTTGGTGGATTCGCCCGGGCCGCCCTGGGTGAGGATCTGCGGCTGCACGAAGACCTGGAAGGCACCGATCATCGTCATCGTCATGGTGAAGAAGAGCGAGGGCGAGATCATCGGCAGGATCACGTAGCGCAGCCGGTTCCACGCGCTCGTGCCGTCGACCCGCGACGCCTCGAGGATCTCCTTGGGGATGCCGCCGAGTCCGGCGGAGAGCACGATGACGTTGTAGCCGAACGACTGCCAGACCGACATCGCGATCACCGACAGGAGGGCGAACCGCGGATCGGACAGCCACGACGGTCCGTCGATTCCCGCCGTTCCGAGCACCGAGTTGACGAAGCCGTTCTGGGAGAGCAGCAGCCGCCAGACCAGCGCGTTGGCCACCATCGGCGTGATCGCCGGCAGGAAGAAGATCACGCGCCAGAACCCGGCGAACTTGATCCTGGTGTTGAGCCAGAGCGAGACGGCGAGGGCGAGCAGGAGGTTGAGGGCGGTGTAGACGAAGGCGAACAGCACCGTGTTGAGCAGCACGGTGTAGAAGGTCGGATCGCCGAACAGCTTCTGGTAGTTCGCGATTCCGACGAAGGTCGGCGTGCCGAACAGCGGCCACTCGAACATGCTGATCACGAGGGAGCCGATGAGCGGCACGATGATGAAGAAGAGGAAGCCGGTGAGACCGGGTGCGAGGTAGGCGAGGGCCACGAGCCCGTCGCCCTTCTTCTTCGGTCGCCCGGGAGGCGCTACCGGAAGGGCGGGCGCCGGGGCGGGCGCCACCACCTCCTCCGAGGCGATGGCGTCCGTCTGCAGCCTGACCGTCATCCGGCTACTCGCCTACCGATTTCTGGATTGTCGCCAGGATGTCTTTCGCCGTCTTGTCACCCCGGAAGCCCACGACGCCGTACTGCGTGAACAGGGTCTCCACCTGGTTCCAGCTGGGAGTGGTGATCTGCGCGGTCGCGTTGTCGAGCAGGGCAGCCACGGCCTGGGCCGCCTCGGGTGACTTGCCCTCCGCCCACGACGGTTGCGCCGTGGCGCGGGACGGCACGATCCCGCGTGACGCGGCCTGCGCCTTGAGCACGCTCGTGGCGGTCATGGCCGTGATGGCCGTGAACGCCTCGTCGGGGCTCTTGCAGTTCTTGGCGATGCCGAACCCCGAGCCGGCGGTCATGCCGTGGGCCTTGCCGCTCGTGCTCGGCACGATCGTCACGCCCATCGTGAATTTAGCGGCGGCGGCGAAGGTGCTGTACATCCAGGGGCCCTCGATCAGCATGTCGGATGCCCCGCTGGTGAACGCCGTCTGGGCGATGTCCGAGCCGTCCGCCGCTTCCGGCGCGTTGGCGATGCCGTCCTTGTGCACGAGGTCGAAGTAGCTCTGGATCTGCTCGACCATGGCCGGGTTGGTGAGATCGAGCTTGCCCGACTTCGTCACGGCCGTTGCGCCATCGGCGATTGCCCAGGCGTTCGGGATGAAGACCCCCGGTGCGATCGCGAGCGCCTTGTGGTCCGCCTTGGTGAGCTTCTTCGCGTCGGCGACGAACTGCTCCCTCGTGTAGGTGGTGGTCGGAAGCGGGATGCCGGCCGCGGTGAACGCGTCGACGTTGTAGTAGAGCACGATCGGTTCGGCGTCGTACGGCAAGGCACGAATGGTGCCGTCGACCGTCATTCCCTCGAGCATCGACGCGTCGATTCCCGACTTGTCGAACTTGTGCTTGGCGATGAGGGAGTCGAGGGGCATCAGCAGTCCCTGCAGCTCCTGGGCGCGCGCCGCCTGGGTGGTGAGCAGGCAGGGCGGGTTGCTGCCGGAGAGGCGGGTCTTCACCTTGGTCCAGTAGTCGTTGAAGCTCGGACCCTCCACCGAGATCTTGAGGCTCGGATCCACCTTCTTGCCGAGGGAGACGAACGATTCCCACTGGTCGCGGTCGCTCTGGCTGCTCACCCAGGTGTAGAGGGAGAGCGATCCGTTCGAGGCGCTCGCCCCTCCGCTTGCGCAACCGGCGAGACCGGTCATGGCCGCGATGACGGCGATGGCCGCGGCGGTCCTGCCCGCCTTGCGGCGTTTGAGTGTTTTCACGTGTGGTGCCTCCTTCATTGGATTCATCGTGTGAGGTGGAGCGGAGCCTGACGGTCAGGCGAATTCGATGGCGACCACGTCGACGAGGGCGCCCGAGGGAGTCGGGGCGTCGATGCGGAGCTCGCCGGTGGGCTCGGTGTCGTGAGCGCTCTGCTCGTGCACCTCGAAACTGGATCGGTGGTTGAGCGGTTCGCCCGTCGCGAGCAGCCGCACGGAGGTGACCCGATTCACCGGGATTCCGCGCACGATGATCTCCTCCACCGGCGTGAGCACGAGATGCAGGTACAGCACGCCCGGCCGGGCCGTGGTCGGACCGTAGAAGTCGACCCCGACCGCCGGCGACACGTCGACGACGCTGCTCTCGTGGTCGTGCATCCACTGACCGATCCGATCGAGGCGCTCCACCTGCTCCGGGTTGAGGCTGCCGTCGCCCTTCGGCCCGACGTTGAGCAGCAGGTTTCCGCCGCGGCTCGCGACCTCGATGAGAGTGGTCACGAGGGAGCGCGCACTCTTGTTGTTCGTGTCCTCCGGGCGCCAGGCCCACATGTCGCCGATGGTAAGGCAGAGTTCCCATGGCCCGTCAGGAGCCGTGGTCGGGAACGCCTGCTCCGGCGTCTTGTAGTCGCCGTGTCCCAGGAGCCGCTCGTTGATCACGACGTCGGGCTGGAGGCTCTTGATCAGTTCCCGCAGCCCCCGGGTGTCCCACTCCTCCTCCGAGCGCTCCCACTCCCCGTCGAACCAGAGCAGGTCGATCGTTCCGTAGTTGGTGAGCAGCTCGGTGAGTTGCCCGCGGAGGTAGGCGCCGTACCGGCTCCACTGCTCGGCCGTGGGCCGCCGATGCCGGTCGAGCGCGATCGGCGCTTCGGCGTTCTCGGGCAGCCCGGCCGCCGGCCAGTGCTCGTTCGGGTACGGAAGGTCGGATGGGCGGAACGCCGGGTAGTCCTCGTGGTTCCAATCCGGCAGGCTGTAGTAGATGCCGACCCGGATTCCCTCGGCGCGGATCGCCTCGACGAACTCGCGGGTGATGTCCCGACCGAACGGCCCCTGCTGCACGCCGAAGCTGGAGTGCTCGGTGTGGAACATGGAGTATCCGGCGTGGTGGCGAGCCGTGAAGACGACATAGCGCGCGCCCGCCCGCTTGGCCACCCGCGCGAGCTCGACCGCGTCCCACTCTGTCGGATTGAACGTGGCCGCGCTCGACTGGTACTGCTCGACCGAGACCGCGTCCTCGACCGCATCCACTCCGGGAATTATCGAACGCCCGACGAGTGGCCAGGAGATCTCGATGCCCTGCTGGCTGGCGTGGTCCCAGTGCACGAAGAGGCCGAGCCCCGCCCCCACGAACCACTCGCCGCCCGGAAGCTGGAAGTCGGTGGGTCGAACGAAGGCCTGTGGTGTGGATGCCAAGAGTGACTCTCCCTTGAGTATTGGCTATTTCCTATAGGATAGATGCACAACGCGGGGGCGCGCAAGAGGCGCCTCGAATCCCATCCCCGCGGCTTCCTGCTGCGGACCGGGCCATCCCGGTCAATCGGGGTCGGCGCGCCGGCCCGCCTTGTCCGTACCGGCCCGCCGGAGCACGCGGCCGAGTCGAGCTCGTCACCGGGCCGATCGCGGGCCCGCGGAGCGGGGGACTACGCCTCGGCGGGGGCCTCTGCCTCGGGCTCGGGCGTTGCCGATGTGGCCTGCTGCGCCGTCGGAAGCAGCCCGAGCGCGGCCTTGATGCGGTCTTCGTCGCCCTCGTCGGCCTTCGCCGCCGCCAGGTTCGCCTCGGTCACGGCGCGCAGCACCTCTTCGCGCTGGATCTTGACGCCCCGGGGCGCATCGATGCCGATCCGGATGCCGTCACCCCGGCTGTCGAGGATGGTGATGACGATGTCGTCGCCAATGAGGATGCGCTCCCCGGCCTTACGCGTCAGCACCAGCATCAGGTCAGCCTACCGAACCGCTTTCCACCCAGCCGACCTGAAGACCAAGCTCGTTCACCGTGTTGGGGCTGGATGTCGCCCCACGTCCGATCACGGCCACCGCGGCCACGTGGCTGATCGCGGCCACCGCGGCCACCCAGCGGCCGGTGTCCGCCGGCTTCCTGCCCGCATCCACCGCCACCCAGACCTGGTCGCCCTGCAGAAACTCGAGCGCGTCCGACCCGGCCTCGTCCAGCCCGACCCGCTGCAAGCCGAGCGCCACGATGATGCCGAACTGGTCGCGCACGCCCTGGGCGCGGGCGGCGAGCACCCCGCGACGATCGCTCAGCCGCTTCACGCCGTCCGAGGAGCATTCGCCGGCCACCCGCAGCTCGGCCGTGCCCGAGGCCAGGGACATCTCGCGCGCGATGGTGAGCGCATCGCTGCCCAGGCCCACCACGACCACGAGGTCGCCCGGCGCCGAGAGGGGGGCCTGCAGCCGGGGCGCCCTCGCCGTGACGATCGGCAGGCTCGGGGGCGGCGGCGACGTGTTGAGCGTGAGGTCGGCCATGAGCGTGTCGAAGCTCTCCGACGACGTCGACACGTCCGGCAGCGTGTCGGCGGACCGGATGTGCGCCTCGACGCTGTCCGCATCGTCGAGCAGCGCCGCGATGCCCGCCCGGGTGGGCAGGTCGAAGGCGTGCACGTCCCGCGCCGTGCCATCCGGCACGTCCACCTCGATCTGGAAGCGGCGCTGCGCGAAGAAGCCCTGGATGCCGCCCGTCGTCACGGCGCGCACCGCCACGACCTTGGCGTGCGGGCCGTGTTCCTCGAGCACCCGGGCGTTCAGCTCGTCGAGCGACGTGCCTTCAAGCTGAAATCGATTCGGTGACACGCACCACTCCCACCGTCTCGATGTTCACGTTGGCCGAGGTGACCTCCTGGTACGACAGCACCGGCAGGCCCCCGGTCTGCGCGGAGACCAGGCGCCGGATGGCCGGACGAAGCGCGGGCGCGCACACGAGCACGCCCGAGGACCCGGTGGCCTCGAGCCGCGCCACGACCTCCTTGGTGGAGTTGAGCACGGCCTCGAGTCCCGCCTGGTCCATGACGATCTGGGTTCCGAGCTCCGACGGGCGCATCGCCTCGAGCATCGACTGCTCGAGCATCGGGTCGATCATGATCACCCGCAGGGTCTGGCCGTCGAGGTGGCTCACCGTGAGGGCGGGGCCGAGCGCGAAACGGGCGGTCTCGATCAGTCCCTCAGGATCCGTCGACACCTTCGCCCGCAGCGAGAGGGCCTCGTAGATCCTGGGCAGGTCGTTGATCGCAACCTGCTCCATGAGCAGACCCTGAAGAACCCGCTGCACCTCGGCGAGGCTGAGCAGGCCGGGGACCAGTTCGTCGACCGCCGAGGGGTTGACCTCCCTGACCCCCTCGGTGAGCACGCGCACGTCTTCCCGGGTGAGCAGGCGGGCCGCGTTGTTCGTGATGATCGAGGAGAGATGCGTGACGACGACCGAGACGCGGTCGATCACGGTGGCGCCGCTCATCTCTGCGCTGTGTCGCATCTCGCTCGGCACCCACTTGCCGGCGAGCCCGAAGACCGGCTCGATCGTGACCGCGCCCGGCAGTCCGTCCAGGGCGTCGCCGAGGGCGAGCACCTTTCCGGCCGGCGCCGTGCCTCGGCCGGCCTCGACCCCGGCGATCCTGATCACGTAGGTGGCCGGCGGCAGCTCCACGCTGTCCCGAGTGCGCACCGGCGGAACCACGATGCCCAGGTCCATGGCGATCTTGCGCCGAAGCGACCGAACCCGGGCGAGGAGGTCGTCGGAGGCGTCGGAGACGATATCCACCAGGTCCGGTGCGAGCAGGATCTCGAGGGCGTGCACGCGCATCTGCTCGATGAGCGACTCGGTGGTGACCACCTGCGAGGAGTCGGCCTGGCTGGTGGCCGCGCTCTCGAGGGTGAGCTTGGTCTCCTCGCGCACCTTGATGCGCTGGGCCAGCAGCAGCAGGCTCGCCCCGATCACCACGAAGGGGATGATCGGCATGCCCGGGATGAGCGCCATGAGGATGGCGGCGCAGCCGGCGATCATCAGCGCGTTGCGCGACTGGGTGAGCTGGGCGGATGCCGTGGAGCCGATGTCGGACTCGGCGTTCGAGCGGGTCACGATCATGCCGGTGGACACCGCCATGAGCAGCGCGGGAATCTGGGTGACGAGGCCGTCGCCGATGGTGAGAAGGGTGTACTTGGCCACCGCGTCGCCGATGGAGAGGCCGCCCTGCAGCATCCCGATCGCGATCCCGCCCACGATGTTGATGATGATGATGATGATTCCGGCGATCGCGTCGCCCTTGACGAACTTGGACGCGCCATCCATCGCACCGTAGAAGTCCGCCTCGGCGGACACCTCCGCCCGCCGCTCGCGGGCCTGGGTGTCGGTGATCAGGCCGGCGTTGAGGTCGGCGTCGATCGCCATCTGCTTGCCCGGCATGGCATCGAGGGTGAACCGCGCACCCACCTCCGCCACGCGCTCCGCGCCCTTGGTGACCACCACGAACTGGATCACCACGAGGATGAGGAAGATCACCGCGCCGATGATGATCGACCCGCCGACGGCCACGTGGCCGAACGCGCCGATCACCTCTCCCGCATAACCCTGGCCGAGCACGAGCCGCGTGGATGCCACATTGAGGCCGAGCCGGAACAGGGTGGCCACGAGCAGCAGGGACGGGAACACCGAGAAGTCCAGCGGCTTCTTCACGAACATCGTCGTGAGCAGGGTGACGAGCGCGAGCATGATGTTGAGGATGATGAGCACGTCGAGTACGACGGCGGGCACCGGCACGACGAGCAGCAGGATGATGCCGACGACCCCCACCGGAACGGCGAGCTTGGAGAGATTGCGGTTCACGTCAGTGGCCTCCTGCGGTCATGGTGAGTTCGGGCATCTGGTGCACCCCGCGGCTCGAGCCGCGCGTGCGAAGGGAGAGCACGAAGGCGAGAACTCGCGCGACGGCGTTGTAGAGCTCCACGGGGATCTCGTCGCCGAGGTCGCACGCGGCGTGCAGGGCCCGGGCGAGCGGGATGTCCTTGACGATCGGCACCCGATCGGTCTCCGCCTGCTCGCGGATGCGGGCGGCGATCACTCCGGCACCCTTCGCGACGACGCGGGGTGCCGACTTGCCCGGTTCGTACTTGAGGGCCACGGCGAAGTGGGTGGGGTTGACGAGCACGACGTCCGAGGTGGCCACGGCGGCGATCATCCGGTTGCGGCTGATGGCGAGCTGGCGCGCGCGGCGCTGCCCCTTGATCAGCGGGTCGCCCTCCGAGCTCTTGTTCTCGTCGCGCACTTCCTTCTTGGTCATGCGCGTTCTCTTGCGGTTGCGACGCATGACCACGAAGACGTCGGCGGCGGCGAGGATGAGCCCGGCGGCCACGGCCGACTGCACGAGGGCGCCCGTTCCGTCTCCCGCCGCCTTGATGAGCGCGGTGGCCGGGAGTCCGCCGGCCGTCATGAGGATCGGCATGAGGCCCTGGATCACGGTCATGAGCACCACCCCCACGACCACGGTCTTGAGCAGCGCCTTGAACCCGTTCCAGGCCGCCTCCGCGCCGAAGGTGCGCTTCACGCCGCTGAGCAGGTTGAACTGCTCGAACTTGCCGGCCATCTTCTTGAAGTGGATGCCACCCTGGGCCGCCGCCGCAGCGAGCACGGCCACGGCGACCACCACGAGCAGCGGCAGCACCACCCCGGACATCGATCCGAGTCCGGCGCCGAGGGCCTCCAGCACCTTCGTCGGGTCCGGGTTCAGGGCGGCGTCCTTGACCGCGGCGAACTGGGCGGATGCCGCGTTGGCCCCGGCGGACACCGTCGCCGGGATCATCACGGCGGCCGTGCCCACGCCGACCCACGCGGTGAGGTCCTGGGACTTGGAGAGCTGCCCCTTCGAGCGCACCTCCTTCATGCGCTTCTCGGTGGCCTGCTCGGTCTTTTCGCCGACGTCCGACATCTACTTCACCCCCACGAGGGCGCCGACGGCGTCCCCGGTGATGGATTCGACGATGCGCGGCATCGCCGCGAACACGACGGAACCGAGGGTGAGGGTGATGAGGATCTTGAGCGGGAAACCGAGGGCGAAGGCGTTGAGCGCCGGGGCGACGCGGGTGAGCAGGCCGAGTCCGGCATCCGCGAGGAAGAGCACGACGATGAGCGGACCGGCGATCTGCAGGGAGGCGAGGAGCATCTGGCCCACGGCCGCGGTCACGGCGGCGAGGGGCGTGGCGAGGTTCAGTCCGCCGGCCACCGGCAGGGCGGTGAAGCTGCGGGCGAGGCCGCCGATGATGAGCTGGTAGCCGCCGGAGGTGAAGAGCAGCGCGAGGGCGGTCATCTGGAAGAGCCGGGTGTACTGGGCGCCGTTGATCATCATCTGGGGGTCGTAGCCCTGGGCGAGCTGGAATCCGCCGAACAGGTCGATCAGGTTGCCCGCGGACTGGATGGCCGAAAAGACGAGCATCACGAGGAAGCCGAGGAGCGCCCCGACGACGAGCTCGATGAGCAGGGAGATGATGAACTGGCCGGTGTCGGGCGAGACGTAGTTGCGGGCCACCTGGGGGGCCACGGCGAGCGCGAGGCCGAGCCCGAGCATTCCCTTGATGCGCAGCGGGAAGGCATTGTGGGAGAACGGCGGCGCGATCACCAGGAACGCGATCATGCGCACCGACGCCAGCATCACTGCCTCGATCCACTGGAAGTTGAGGGTGATCGCCATGTCAGCCGCCGCCGAGCAGCGAGGGGATCTTGTCGAACATCGCCTGGGTGAACGACACGAGCTCGGAGATCATCCAGTGCCCGGAGACGATGAGGGCCACGGCCACCGCGATCGCCTTGGGAACGAAGGAGAGGGTCACCTCCTGGATCTGGGTGATGGACTGCAGGAGCGAGATGGCGAAACCGACGACGAGCGCGGTGATCAGGATCGGCGCGGCGAGCTTGGCGGCGATGATCAGGCCCTGCAGGGCGATGTCCATGACGGCGTTGGTGTCCATCAGCCCCCCTTGTAGCTGGAGATGAGGGTCGTGATGATGAGACCCCAGCCGTCGACGAGCACGAACAGCAGGATCTTGAAGGGCAGGGAGATCATCACCGGCGGCAGCATCATCATGCCCATGGACATGAGGGCGGCCGACACGACGAGGTCGATCACGAGGAACGGCACGAAGATCACGAAGCCGATGATGAAGGCCGCGCGAAGCTCGGAGATCATGAACGCCGGCACGAGGGTGACGAGCGAGACGGACTGCGGGTCCTTGGGGTTGGCGTGGCCCGCCGCCCGCGTCATGAGGGCGAGATCCTCTTCCCTGGTGTGAGCGAGCATGAACTTGCGCAGCGGCTCAGAGGCGAGGGTGACGGCGTCGTTGAAGTTGAGATGCCCGTTGAGGTATGGCTGCACCGCGTGGTTGTTGATGTCGGTGAGGATGGGCGCCATGATGAACAGCGTCAGGAACAGGGCGAGTCCGGCTAGCACCTGGTTGGGCGGGATCGACGGCAGCGCGAGCGCGTTGCGAGCCATTGCGAGCACGACGAAGATCTTGGTGAACGACGTCATCATGAGCAACAGCGCGGGCGCCACCGAGAGCAGCGTGATTCCGACCAGGGTGACGATCGCCGACGACGGCGTGCCGTCCGGCCCGTTGATGTTCACCGAGAGACCGCCGCCGCTCGGTGCGATCGGGTCGACGGGAGGTGTCGGCGGCACGACGGCCGCGTGGCTCGGGTTGCCCGTCATCATGACGAGCGCCGCGGCCACCACCAGGGCGAGCAGCACCATCACGAGGATTCTCGCCGCCCGGCCGGAGAGCCAGGGGCTGGTGCGCGCCTTCATCGGCTCTGCCGAAGAGCGGCGGCGGCGCGCTTCCAGGTGGTGGGGGAGAGGATCGAGCTGCCGAGCGGGCCGGTCGTGAAGCCGCCGCCGAGAGACCTGCCGGCCAGACCCGATCCGGCCAGGGCCGATCCGGCCAGGGCCTGTCCGTCCGCGTCCGCCATCGCGCGGCCGAACGCCACCGCGGTCTTCGGCGCGGTCGCCGGCACACCGTGCGGCTCGGGCTGGGGCACGGCGGCCAGACGCGCCGGGGCGCTCTCCTCCACGATCGGCACGGGCAGCTCGCTCGTGTTGAGCACCGTAACCGACTGCTCGGTGACCCCGAGCAGAAACCTCTTGCCGTCCACGTCGAGAACCACGACCGAGGCCTTGGGGGCGATCACCTGGCGGGTCACCACCGAGATGAGTTTGGTGGCGCGCGACGCCCGCGCGCCCTTCGTCAGTCGACGCTGCAGCATCCAGAGCACACCGAGCACGGCGGCCAGGGAGAGCAGGACACGAAGCGCCAGGAAGACCGACTCCACTTAGCTCAGACCCTCGGTCACGTCGAGGATCTTGGTGATGCGGATGGCGTAGTCCTGGTCGACGACCACGATCTCGCCATGGGCGATCAGGCGGCCGTTCAGCAGCACATCGGCCGGCGCCCCGGCCGAGCGGTCGAGTTCGATCACGGCGCCCGGCTCGAGGCTGAGCACGTCGCGCACCGACATCCTGGTCTTGCCGATCTCCACGGTGAGCGCCATTTCGACGTTGCTGATGCGGCCGAGGTTGATCGCCATGGACTCGTCGGACATGGTGTTCGCGCCGGTGATGACGCCGTTCTCCCGGATGCGGATGGCGAACCAGCCGGCGGCGACCCCCGCGCTCGAGAGGGCGAAGACCTCGGTGGCCGGGTCCTGGAAGAGCGCGGTCGCGTCCTCGATGCGCGAGTCGGCGACGACACCGGTGCCGAGAACGGCGGCGGCGGCCTCGAGGGCAGGACGCAGCACGTCCACGATCGAGACGAGCGCGGAGTCGGTGCCGGCCGCGGCCTTCATCGACTCGGCGTCGTTCAGGATCACGGCGAGGTCGGCCGACCGGTCGCCGACGAACGAGGCGACGATGGCGGAGTCGAGGGGGCCGGCCGGGTGCCCGTCGATGGCGATCGCCTCGAGGATGGTCGTGCTCGGGAGCATTCTGGCGAGCGCCTCGGCTGCCTCGGCGCGCGGGTCCGTTGCGGTGGTCTTCTTCACGATTTCTCCTCGGTAGTGACGACGACGCACGCGAGACGGGAGCCGTTGGATCCGACCGCCGCCCGCGCCATCGGCTGGCCGTCGACGGTCACATCGAGCGGTCGGTGCTGGGGGTGCGGAATCTTGATGACGTCGCCGACGGCGAGCGCCAGGATGCGGCTGGGCCGCACGATGGCCGGCGTGAGCCGCAGCGACACCTCGACCGGCACGGCCGACATCTGCGCCGAGATGAGCTGCCGCGCGTTCGCGACGGTGCTCGTGGGATTGGCCTGGCCCAGTTGCGGAAGCAACACCGCGGCCGGGATGGCGAGCGTCGCGGTGGCGGCGTTGTCACCGACCCGGATGGCGAAGGTGGCAACGATCATGAGATCCGCCGTGGCCGCGGCCTGCGCGAACTGGGAGTTGTACTGGATCGCGTCGACGGCGATGGAGGTGACGAGCAGGGACCCGAGCGAGTAGCGCAGGTCTTCCAGCGCGTCGTCGAACAGTCGCCGAACGAGCGCCTGCTCGATGTGGGTGAACTTGCGGTCCGGGGCAACCTGCGCGTGGTTGCTGCCGAGCATGTACGAGACCCAGGCGAGCGCCGAGGAGGTGGGGAACTGGATGACGGCCTTGGCGTTCGACCCCTCGAGCACGCACAACACCATCGCGGTGGTGGCCGGAAGGCCGGAGGCGTACTCGTCATAGGTCTGCATCGCGACCTGTTCGCAGGTCACCTGCGAGACGACGCGTACCTTGGCCGTGAGCTGCGTGCCCCACTGGCGGGCGAAGGTCTCGAACGCGAGCTCGAGCACCCTCGCGTGTTCGCGGGCGAGCGTGGTTGGACGACGGAAGTCATAGGGCTCGGCTGCTGCACCCTCGTTCGCGGGCACGCCGATTGAAATCTGTTCCTGGACCGTCACACAGCAAACTATCGGCCGGGGACCCCCACCGGTAAGGTGAATTTCCCAATCCCGGTCGGCGGGTCCGCCGTCGGTTTCGCTGCCGCCGCATCCTCCGCCGCCACGATGCCCGGCATGAGCGCGCGCACCCCCTCGGGCTGGTTGGACAGCACCACGATGTCCACCCGTCGATTCCTCGCCATCTCCTCCGGACTCGAGCCCGTCGCGATGGGGCGAGACGACCCGTAGCCGACCGCGCCGATCCGATCGGGGTGTACGCCGCCGACCTCCACGAGGTGCCGCAACACGGAGATCGCCCGGCCCGAGGAGAGCTCCCAGTTGGTGGGGTACGGACTCGTCGACTGGCGTGCGTCGGCGTGGCCCTCCACCGAGACCTCATACGGCGACGCGACGATCGCCGGCGCGATGTCGTTGAGCACCTGGGGCGCGACCCCGATGAGGGCGGTGCTGTTGGTATCGAAGAACGTCTGGGACCCGACCAGGCGGATCACGAGTCCCCGCTCGGTGATCTGGAACGTGACGGTGCTGGTGAGCCCGGTCGCGGCGAGATTGGCGGAGATCGCGGCCTGGAGGGCCTTGAGCGAGTCGACCTCCTTCGTGGCGAGCTGGGCCGGCGCGAAACTCTCCGAGTTCTTCACCGCCTTGTCCGGCTGAACGACTGTGCCCTTCGCCGTGTCGATCTTGCCGATGTCCTTCACCCCGAACCCGGTGGCGAGGGAGTTTCGCAGGGCCACGAACTTGGCCGAGTCGACGGTCGACATGGCGAACAGCACGATGAACATGCACATCAGCACGGTGACCATGTCCATGTAGGAGGCCATCCAGCGTTCGTCCGGCCCGTGCTCCTCCGCCTCTTCGTGATGCTTCTTCCGCCGCGCGCTCATTAGGCGGCTTTCGGCAGCTTCGGGGTCTTCGGCAGCGCGTTCGCCGGCACCATCGCGCGGAGTCGTTCGCCGAGGAGTCGGGGCTGGCTGCCCGCCTGCACGGCGAGCACGCCCTCCATGATGAGCGTCATCCGCGCGTTCTCCAGGTCGGAGAGTCGCCGCAGGCGGGACCCGATCGGCAGCCAGAGGAAGTTGGCCGAGAGCAGGCCCCAGAGCGTCGCGACGAAGGCGGCGGCGATGAGCGGACCGAGCTTGCCCGGCGTCGACAGGTTCTCGAGCACATGGGTGAGCGAGACGACGGTGCCGATGATGCCGACGGTCGGGGCGAATCCACCGAGGGTGGTGAAGAACTTGCCGGCGATGCGGTCCGAGGCGGTTCGCGTGGCGATCTCGTCCTCGAGAATCTCGCGCAGTTCCTCGCCGTCCGTGCCGTCCGCGATGTTCTGCAACGCGTTGCGCAGGAACGGGTCAGTGACCTTCTCGGCCTCCTGCTCGAGCGAGAGGAGTCCCTCCTTGCGCGCCTTCTCGGCGAGCGCCACGACCTCGTCGATGGTGTCATGCGGCTTCGGGACCTTGCCGGTGAAGGCGCGGGGCAGCGACTTGATCGCGAGCATCATGTCCTTGATCGTGCCGCTCGCGATGCCGACGGCGATCGTGGCACCGAAGACGAGCACCATGGGAGCGGGCAGGAGGATCGCGCTCACGGCCGAGCCTTCGAGGGTGAGCATGGCGTAGAGCGCGCCGAACGCGACGGCGATGCCGATCAGGGTTGCCGGATCCATCAGATCTTCCTTGGGCGCAGGGTCACGGGGATGTCGAGCTCGACGAGGCCGTCGTCGTCCTCGTCGTCGTCTTCCTCGACCGCGTCGACGATGCCGAACGGCCTGCTGGCCGGAAGGCGGCCGCTCGCGGACAGCTCGTGTGTCAGGGCAATGACGGTCGCGCGGTAGTGCAGGATGCGATCGATCACCTCGGTCATCGATTCGGTGACGATGTACTTGGCTCCGTCGACCATCACGAGGGTCGTGTCCGGGTTCGAGTTGATTCGCTCGATCAGATCCGGATTGATCGCGAACTGGCTGTCATTCAGCCGCGTGACGACGATCATGAGCACATCCCTGTTTCGTGTAGTGGGCCCTTCCTGGGCCCTTATACAGCACTATCGGCCGCCCCCGCCCAATGGTTAGGGGGGACGGCCGAGTCAGTGGAGCCGATTAGCGCTTGAGGTTGGTGAGCTCCTGGAGCACCTCGTCGGAGGTGGTAATGATTCGCGCGTTGGCCTGGAACCCTCGCTGCGCCACGATGAGGTTGGTGAACTCCTGGGAGAGGTCGACGTTCGACATCTCCAGGGCGCCGCTCGTGATCGACCCGATGCTGCCGGAACCCGGCGCCCCGATCTCGGCGTTGCCGGAGTTGAAGGTGGCCTTGTACGACGAGCCGCCCGCCTTCTCGAGTCCGCCGGGGTTGGTGAAGGTGGCGAGCACCACGCGGGCGATCGCCTGCGACGCGCCGTTGCTGAACGAGCCGACGAGCGTGCCGTCCTGGCCGAGCGTGTAGGACTGGAGCGTGCCGGCCGCGCTGCCGTCCTGCTTGCTGACGGACACCGTCGTGAGGGCGGCGAACCCCGTGAGCTTGCTCATGTCGACGGCGATTCCGCCGATGGTCATGGTGCCGGCCGAGGTCTGCACCCCGCTGGCGAAGGTGAGCGCCGTGGAACCGGTCGATCCGTTCGGGTCGACCCCCGCGACATTCCAGCCCGCCGCCGTCTTGGTGAAGGTGAGGGTGACCGTGCGGGCCTCACCGGCCGAGTCGAAGACCTGCTTGTCGCGCACGAGGGCGGTGCCCACCGCCGCGTCGTCGGGCAGGTTGCCGGCGACGGTCGCCGAGGTCGTGGCCACGGCGGGCGCCACGGTGCCGAGCGGCAGGGTGATGTCGCTGAGCGCGCCGCCGCCGTTCACGACACCGTTGACCGCGTTCCAGCCCTGCACGATGGCCCCACCGGGCGCCGTGAGACGGCCGGCCGAGTCGAAGCCGAACGAGCCGGCGCGGGTGTACTGGGTGGACGTGCCGAGGTTGGTGACGAAGAAGCCGTCGCCGGAGATCATCAGGTCCTCCGCGCGGCCGGTCGCCTGGGTGGAGCCCTGCGCGAAGTTGGTGGAAATGCCCGCCACCCGCACGCCGAGTCCGACCTGGGCCGGGTTGGTTCCGCCGACGTTGGCCTGTGGGCCGCCCGCCGCCTGCGTCATTTGCGACAGGGTGTCCTGGAACTGGGTGGCGGAGGCCTTGAAGGCCGTGGTGTTGACGTTGGCGATGTTGTTGCCGGTCACGTCGAGCATCGTCTGGTGGGAGCGAAGGCCGGAGATGCCGGAGTACAGGGAACGAAGCATGGGATGCTGCCTTTCGGTTGGAGTCGGAGACGGATTATGCGGATGCTGTGGTGATGCCGGAAATAAGGTCGAGCGCCACGTCGACGCCCCCGACGCTGACCTGGGGAACCGAGCCGGCAAAGGAGACGCTCTTCGCGATTCCCGTGACGGTCACGCCGTCCTTGCCGGTGTACGTGACCTGCTTGCCCACGAAGTTGGCCGCCGCTATGCGCATTTGCAGCGAGAAGTCCTCGGTGCTCGTGGTGGACAGCTGGGTCATCTTCTCCATCATGGAGAGCTGCGTGGTCTGGGCGATCATGGCGTTGCTGTCCATCGGCGCGCTCGGGTCCTGGTTGCGCAGCTGGGTCACCAGCAGCTTCATGAACACCTCGGAGTCCATGGCCTGCGATGGGCTGCGCGCCGCGCCGGTCGTATAGATGCCCGTGGTCGAGACGGGCGCCGAGGGTGGCGCCACGATTCCTATGGGGTCGGTTGTCATTGCCTGCTCCTTGTTCTCAGACCATCACGTCGATGGTCGTTGACGTGCCGTGGTGACCTCGTGGGGAGGCGGGCGTCTGGTCGGTGGTGGGGGCGGATTCCCGCTGGCGCGGCGACTCCGGCGCGAACCGCTCGCGCGGCGCTCCGCCGTCTCCGCGATCGGTCGGCTGGTTCTGCGACGACAGGTTGAGGTTCGAGTTCAGGCCGGATCCCGCGAGGTCCCGGCGCAGATCGGGCAGGATCGCCCGGATCGCGTCGCGCCCGACATCGGTGGGCGCGAAGAGTTCCACCCGGATGCCGTCGGTGCTCACCTGGGCGCGCACGGTGACGGGGCCGAGGTTGTCCGGTGCCACGGTGATCACGATCGTGTGTTCGCCCGTGGGCGCGGTGGCCAGAGCGAACAGCGGACGGGACAGCTGCGTCGCTAGCGGTGGTGTCACGGCCGGCGGTGCGGTCGGGGCGGCGGCCGACGTCGCCGCGGCCGGCGCCACGGCTGCAGGCACGGCGGCAGACACGGCGGGAGCGCCGGCGGCAGCTGGGCCGGTCGCCGACTCGGCGCCACGATCCTGTGACGGCCGAGCCGGGAGGAGGCTCGCGGAGACGCCGGTCGCGGCGACCGGAACGACGCCAGGGGCGACGACCGGAGCGACCACCGCCGACGCCGGGACCGCGGGAGACGCCGCGGTGGCCGGGGCGGTGCCCGGCGCGAGCGTGATCGCGCTCACGGCGGGTGAAGCGGATGCCGGTCGGGGCTGCATCGCGGTGTCCGTCGCTGGTGCAGCCGACGACGCGGGGGCCGGCGACACGGCGACTGTCGACGCGGCGGCCGGGGACGCGGGAGCCGGCGACGCGGGGGTAGCGGCACTCTTCGCCTTCCCCTTGCCGTCGGTCGGCGCGGCCAGGGGGGTCGAGGCGATCGCGGCCGTGATGGCGGCCGGGGCCGCCTGGGCGGGATCGACCGCACCGAGCACCGCGGGCGCCGTGGCGGTCGGGGTCACCGACGGAAGCGTCGAGTCCACCGCGGCCGACTGGGCGGGCGAGGCCGGTGTGGCGACGGGGATCGCTGCCGGAACCGGCGTGATGGCCGCGGCGAGCGCGGACGGATCGGCGGCGGTGGTCGTGCCGGGGTCGGCGGCGGAATCGGCGGTCGTCGGGGCGGTGCCGGTGCCGGGTGTGGCGTCCTTCGAGGGTGCGGCGTGGGTCGGCGTCGGGGTGTCCGTCGCCGTCGCGGTGTCCGTCGCCTGGCCGTTCGAACCGGCAAGCGCGGCGGTCGCCCCGGTCAGCGCGGCCCCGAAGAGCCCCGCCGCGGCCGGGTTCGACTTCGTGGCCGGCGCCGACGCGGACGAGGGCGCGGCAAGCAGCCCGACCATGGTCACTGGGGAGCCTCCGACCGCGAACGGTGCCATCCGGTGGAGGCGATCTCGTCGAGCACGGCCTGCTCGGCCACGATCTCTCCGCTCGCGACGGCGGCCGAGAAGCGCACCTCGAGCTTCTCGAGGCCGACGGACCTCGCACGCGCCTCTGTGAAGGCGGCGGATGCCTCGTCGCGGACCGTGCGGTGCACCGAGTCGAGGGCCTCGAGCTCGGCGAGCATGCTGCGGGACGACGCGCGCGCGGCGGCCACGGCGTAGAGCACCGCGGCGCTCGTGGCCTCGGCCGGCACGACGCTGAGCGCGGCGCGCGCCCGGCGCTTCCTCGCCAAGCTCTCGTTGGCGCGGGCGTTGGCCGACGCCAGGTCGCTCGCCGCCTGGTCCTGCTGGATCTGACGCAAGCGGAGCAACCCCGCGAGCGGGAACATTCTGGCCATCATGAACCTCCCAGTGTGCTGACGAGCCGGTTGAGCTGGGCCCAGGCGTCCTGCGCGGTGGACTGTTCGGTCATCCGCTGCTGCAGGAAGGCGTTGATCTCGCCCTCGTGGTCGACGGCGGCGTCAACGAGGGGGTTCGCGCCGCGCTGGTAGGCGCCGACGTCGAGAAGGTCCTGCGCGGCGCGGCGGGCGGCGAGGGTCTTGCGCAGGAAGCCGGCGGTAGCCGTCTGCTGGCCCGAGTTGACGCGGGAGGCTACCCGGGAGATCGAGCCGAGGGCATCCACCGAGGGGAAGTGCCCGGCGACGGCGAGCTTGCGGTCGAGCACGACGTGGCCGTCGAGAAAGGAGCGGGCCGCGTCGGCGATCGGCTCGTTGTGGTCGTCGCCGTCCACGAGGACCGTGTAGATGCCGGTGACCGATCCGCTCTCGCCGGTGCCCGCGCGCTCGAGCAGCTGCGCGAGGAGGGAGAAGGTCGACGGCGGGTAGCCTCGGGTGGCCGGCGGCTCGCCGACGGAAAGGCCGATCTCGCGTTGCGCCATCGCCACGCGGGTGAGCGAATCCATCATGAGCATGACGTTCGCCCCGGCGTCGCGAAACGACTCCGCGATCCTGGTGGCGACGAAGGCGGCGCGCAGCCGCATCATCGCCGGCTCGTCGGAGGTCGAGACGACCACGATGGAACGCGCGAGACCCTCGGCGCCCAGGTCGTCCTCGAGGAATTCGCGAACCTCGCGACCTCGCTCGCCGACGAGCGCGATCACCGAGACCTCGGCATCCGTCCCTCGGGCGATCATGGAGAGCAGTGAGGACTTGCCGACGCCGGACCCCGCGAAGAGGCCGATGCGCTGGCCCATTCCCACGGTCGTGAGGGTGTCGAGCACGCGCACGCCGAGCTGCAGCGGGGTGTCGATGCGGGCGCGATGCATGGCGGATGGGCTGTCGTTGTCGAGCGGGACCATGGCGTCCGGGCGCAGCGGCCCCTTGCCGTCGATCGGGCGGCCGAGGCCGTCGATCACCCGGCCGAACAGGCCGCTCCCGGTGGGCACGAGCATCGGCACTCCGCGAGACCGCGCCGGCGCGCCCGCGTTGATTCCGGTCATGCGGCTCAGCGGCATGCACCGGATGCCGGTGCGGGTGGTCGCGATGACCTCGGCGTCGAGGGCGCCGTCGCCGATCGTGACGAGGTCGCCGATCGCGCAGTCCAGGCCGGACACCTCGAGGCCGAGGCCCACGATGGACGAGACGACGCCCACGCGCTCCGGGCGGCCGGCGGCGAGCGCGGCGGCGAAGCGCTGCGGATGCGGGCGGTAGGCGACTGTCACGATGCCTCCCCGGCGATGGCGGCCTTCGCTCGGGCGAGCGCGGTGGAGATCCTGGCGTCGAGGAAACCGACCTCGAACTCGGTCACGGCGTCGCCGCGAGAGAGCGAATCGTCCGGGGCGAAGAGCACCCCGGTCGCGGCGATGCTCTCCTCGTCGAGCCCGGCGAGGTCGACGGGGTTCATCCGCACCACCCGCACCGTCGAGGAATCCGCGCGGGCGAGCGCCCGGGTCATGGCCGTGCGGGCCGAGATCTCGTCCCGGCTGAGTTCGGAACCGAGGATCGCCTCGGCGAGTTCGATCGCGGCCGCCGCGAGCGCGTCCTGGGACCGCTCGATCAGGGGAAGGGTGCGCTCGTCGAGCGCCCGTGCGGCCGCCCCGAGCAGGGCGACGACCCGGTCGACCCGAGCGCGTCCGTGCAGCACCGCCGCCTCGTGTTCCGCGTCGAGCCGAGCCGTGCGCTCGGCGAGCTCGCTCGATGCCGCCCGCAGGCCGGCCGCGTACCCCGCCGCGTGCCCGCTGGCCCGCGACTGCACCTCGAACGGATCCGTCTCGAGGCTGCGCAGCGCCGGGAAGATCACCGGCAGAAACTCCTGGTCAATCGACATAGTCGTCCTCGTCGCCGCGCTGCACGGTGATGATGCCCTGCGCCTCCAGGTCGCGGATGGCGCGGACCACCTCGGCCCTCGCCTCCTCGATCTGGGTCATGCGCACCGGGCCGAGGGCCTGGATCTCGTCCTCGAGGATCTCCTTGTTGCGCTCGGAGATGTTCGCGCGGATCACCTCGGTGACCGCCTCGGACGACCCCTTCATGGCGACCGCCAGCACGGCCGCGTCGATGCCGCGAAGCACCTGCTGCACGTCCTTGCGTTCGAACTTGACGAGGTCGGCGAAGGTCAGCATCCGCGAACGCACCTCTTCGGCGAGCTGCGGGTCGAGGCCGTCGAGGCCGTCGAGCACCGCGCGCTCGGTCGAGACGTCCGACCGGTTGATGATCTCGACGAGCGGCTGGATGCCGCCGACCACATCGGTGGTCTCACGCGAGGTGACGACGGCGCTCGCGCGCTGCTTGAGGTTGTCGGCGACGATGCGCACGGCCTCGGGCGCCGCGGTGCCCATCGTGCCGATCGCCTGGGCGACATCGGTGCGCAGCTGAGGGTCGAGGGCGGAGAGCACCGGCGAGGCGTGCTCCGGGCGCAGGTGAGCAAGCACGAGCGCGATCGTCTGGGGCAGTTCCCCGTCGAGGAGCGTGATGAGCTGGCCCGGCTCGGCGGTGTCGAGAAACTCGAAGGCGCGGCCCGCCATCGACGAGGCGACGCGGTTCATCACGCCCGCTGCACGCTCCGACCCGAATGACGCCTCGAGCAGTCCGGCGGCGAAGTCCTTGCCACCGCGCGCAGCACGGCCGCCCTTGATCGTGAGCTCGTGGAACTCCTCGATGGTGCGTTCGGCCAGCGCGGCGTCGACCCGGCGCAGCCGGATGATCTCCGCGGCGATCTCCTCGGCCTCCGCGTCGTTGAACTGCTTCATGACCTCGGCGGCACGCAGCGGGTCCATGTTCATCAGCACGACGGCGACCTTCTGGGTGCCGGTCAGTACGGCGGTTGCCTCGCTCATGCCGGCTGCCTGTCATCCATGAGGCTCCGCAGGAAGTCGGCGGTGCGCTGCGGGTCCTTGCCTGCGAGGGCGTCGATCTCGGCGCGCTTGCGGTCGTTGTCACCGGGGGTGACCGGAAGCTGGGTGTAGGTGAGCGGGGCGGAGGCCGGCGCGGTGAGGGCGATCGGCACGGTCTGGTCGTTCATCATCGCGCGCATCTCGGCCAGTTCGCCCATGTCACGCAGCTCCTGCTCCTCCTCGTTGCGGCGGCGCAGGCGGCGGGCGATGAGGAACAGGGCGAGGGTCGCCGGGATGGCGATGCCGAAGATGGTGATCGCCGTGCGGATGATGCCGGCCGTGCGGTCGGCGGTGGCGGCAGCGTCCGCCGCGGCCAGGGCCTTCGCGGCCTGCACGGCGCCCACCTTGTTGAAGGACACGACCTCGACGGCCACCTGGTCGCCGCGCGTCTTGTCGATGCCGGCGGCGGCGTTGATGAGCGCCTTGACGTTGGCGATGTTGAGCCCAGACGCGACGGCCGAGTTGAGGGCCACCGACACGGTCTGCCGGGTGATCGCGCCGGCCGGGATGGTGGTGGACTCGGTGACCTTGTTGATGGCGTTGTTCTTGGTGACCGACTGCGAGGTGACTCCGGTGCCCGTCTGCACGCCGCTCGGCACCGCGATGTTGTCCGGTCCGAGAACGCCGGTGCTCGAGCTGCCGCCCGAGGCCGCACCGCCGCTGGCGTCACTGGAGAACGACTCGTTGAGGGCTGGTGCGTCGGTGGGCGAGGTGAACGACTCCTCGGTGCGCTGGCCGGAGTTCTGGCTCAGGTCTGCGGCCACGACGACAGTGGCGTTGCCCGGGCCGACCACCTTGTCGAGCATCGCCTGCACCGAGGAACGCACGCGAGATTCGTAGTCGGAGGCGACCTTGCCCTGTGCCCCGCTCGTGACCCCGGCCGCGGAGAGCACGATGCCCTGGGCGTCGATCACCGACACGTCGGTGGCCTTCATGCCGTCGATCGAGGCCGAGGTGAGGTGCACGATGGCCTGCACCTGCTCGTCGGTCAGGGTTACGCCGTTGTCGGTGGCGATGAAGACGGAGGCGGTGGGGTCGGCCTTCTCGGAGACGAAGACGGTGTCCTTGGGGATGGCGAGCTGAACCGAGGCGGTCTTCACGCCCTTCATCGCCATGATCGTGTTGGCGAGCTCACCCTCGAGCGCGCGCTTGTATGTCACGTTCTGCTGGAATTCGGACGCCGTGACGCCCATCTTGTCGAGCAGCGAGTATCCGCCAGTGGTCGAGGAGGGCAGTCCGGCAGCGGCTGCCTTGAGGCGCTCGTCGTATACGTTGGCCTCCGGCACCATGATGGTGCCGCCGCCGTTTGTGATCTCGTACTGCACGCCGTCGGTGCGCAGCTGCTCGACGATCGTGTTCGCGTCCGTGCCGCTCAGGCCGGAAAACAGCGGCGTGTAGGCCGGCTTCGTGACCCAGAAGGTGAGCGCGACGACGCCGAGGGCGAGAACGGCCACGCCGATGATGGCGACGGTGCGCTGCGCGATGGTGAACTCGCGAATGGTGTGGGCGAGGCGCCGAAGCGCGGTGCTGACCTGGGTGGGCATTAGGACTGCATCCTCATGATCTCGTTGAAGGCGTCGACACCCTTGTTACGAACCGCGGCGACGAGCTCGAGGGTGACCTGTGCTCGCGTTGCCGCGATCGTGGCGTTGTGGATGTCGTCGAGGTTGCCGGTGACGGCCTTGATTGCGAGGTCGTTGGAGATCGACTGCTGCTGCTGAAGGCCGTCGACGGCGCTCGAGAGCTCGGTGGCGAAGCCCGACGAGTTGCTCGCACTGGCCCCCGTGGTCGACGGGAGGTACCCGGTGCCCGTGACGCCCTGTACGGACGTGATACCTGCGACGTTCATCAACTGCGTCCGATCTGGAGTGCTGCCTGGTAGGTCTCTTTCGCGCGGTCGACGACCGCGGCATTCGCCTGGTAGCCGCGCTGCGCCATGATCAGCTGGCCCATCTGCGAGGCGAGGTCGATGTCCGGATACCGCACATAGCCCTCCTTGTCGGCGAGCGGGTTCGCCGGCTCATAGACGAGTCGGCCCTCCGCGCTTCCGAAGGCGGCGCCCTTGACGTAGACGCCGGTGGTGCCCTCCCCCTCCTGCGCGACCACGTAGCGCGCCTGGAAGGCGGCTCCGCTCGTCGGCTTGGCGGTGTTGACGTTGGCGATGTTGTCGGCGACGGCGTCCAGCCACTTGCGGTGCACGGTGAGCCCGGTGGCCGCGATCCCGATCGCGTCGAACGTCATCAGCTGGTCCTGATCGCGGCGCGCATGGCGGAGAACTCGTTGCCGGCGGCCTGGCTTGCGAACTGGTAGCGCAGCACCGTGTCGATGTTGGAGAGGGTCTCGGTGTCGAGATTGACGTTGTTCCCGTTGAGCTGGGTCGGCTCGAGCGACCGCGCGACGGAGGCGGTGACGTGGCCGTTGCCGGCGTCGACCGACTTCGCGAGGGCATCCTCGAACAGCACGCGCTTGGCGTGGTAGTTCGGGGTGTTGATGTTCGCGATGTTGTTGGCGATGGTCCTTTGCCGCAGCGCCAGTCCGTCCAGTGCGCTGTTGAGCGCGGCGGAAGTAACCGATTCGAGCACAGTCATCCGTTTCGTCGTCGAGGACAATACGGCCGATCCGTGGCCTTTCGGTGAGCAATCCGTGCTCTGTACTACCAGCTATCGGCCGAGCGGAATCTGGCGTAAGGCGTTCGCCCCGAAGGGGGGGTCAGCTCGTGACGTCGAGGTAGGCGGATGGCCCGCCCGGGTTCACCGGAGGCACGGCCTCGATGGCAGCGAGGTGCCGCCCGGTCACTCTCTTGCGCTCCTCGAGAGCGTCGATGGACTCCTGCTGCTCACTGAAGATGCGGTTGGCGCGGGTGCGCAGGTCGGGCGGCATGGGCCCGAGGTAGCTCGGCATCACCCAGACGGGCACGCCGCCGTAGTCCTCCGCGTCGGCGCGCGCCGGAAGCCGGGACGCGGCGATGCTCTCCTCCATCGCATTGAGCACGGATGCCCAGTTGTCCCAGTTCTCGCTCGAGCTAGGCAACTCCGAGCTCCCGGCTTTCGCCGGTCGACGCTCCGCGATCCGGAACCGAGAGCTGGCCCGCCGCCTCGTG
The DNA here is from genome assembly GCF_043726815.1 of Lacisediminihabitans sp. Taxonomy (NCBI): domain Bacteria; kingdom Bacillati; phylum Actinomycetota; class Actinomycetes; order Micrococcales; family Microbacteriaceae; genus Lacisediminihabitans; species Lacisediminihabitans sp. Next base: position 15,683 of record NZ_JAYSJZ010000050.1, on the reverse strand, counting down.
CCAGGCCTGCCTGAGCGGCTCGAGAAGCTCGATGCTCTCGCGGATGCTCGCGGCGTCGCGCTTCACATTCGCCATCACCAGGAGGCTCGTCGTGTAGTTGTAGAGGGAGAGCAGACCCTGGCCGCCATCCCACAGCTCCACCTTCAGCGACGAGATGAGTTCGGCGATGATCGCCTGGGCGTGCAGCAGGTTCGAGGAGGCGGCCGGCCAATCCTCGGCGCGATGGGCGATCTCGGCTCGACCGAGGTCGAGCAGCAGGCGGTCGTAGAGCATCGTGAGCAGGCGCACCGGCGAGGCCGACAGGATCGCGTCGCTGTTGTATTGGGAGCGTTGTGCGCTCATCGTCATGGTCATGATCCCTATCCCGTCGTGCCGGTCGAAGTCGAAAGCGAGGAGAGCTGCGAGCTGAGCGCGGCGGACTGCGCCTTGAGGTTACTCAGCATGACCTCCATGTTGGAGAAGGTGCGCTCGAGGGTCGACTTGCGGATGGCGAGTCGGGTGTCCCACGCGGAGATCTGGTCGCCGAGGCTCTTGAGCTGGGTCTGATCGCCGGTGATCCGGTTGGTGAGCGTCCCGTCGTACTTGTCCGAGGCCGCCGTGGAGCTGGCCGCGAGCCTGCTCGCCACCGTCTGGATCGCCGCCATCGTCGTGGTCGGGTCTGCGGCGAGCGCTGCGGCGAACTTGTCGGCGTCGAAGGTGACGGTGCCCGTGCGGTCCACCGAGATCCCGTACTCGGAGGGCGAGTGTCCGTTGATCGGCAGGCCCACGGCGTCGAGCGCCTTCTGGCGGATGTCGCGGATGGTGGCGTCCCCGGCGAAGACCCCGGCCTTCGTCGTGGTCACGCCGTTGGCATCCGTCGAGGTCGAGACGGCCGTCTGGGCGGCGATGAGCACGAAGGCGCTGTTGACCGACGCGACGAGGCTGCTCGCGACGTCGCTGATCTTCTTGTCGTCCCGGGCCACCGAGATCGTCACCGGGTCGGTGGAGACGGCGGACGCGGTCACGCTCACCCCCTGCAGCAGGTTGGTGAAGGTGTTGGTCGGCGAGGTGATCACCTGTTCCGCCGAGGTGCCGGCGAAGAGCTTGATGCTCGCGTCCTGGGCCGTCTTGATCACGGCGCTTCCCGGCGTTGTGAGCACGTTCGTCGCCGTGCCCCCGGCGACGTCAGCCGCCGTGCCCTGGTAGACCGTAAACGCGGAGTCGGCACCGGTCGTCTTGCTGGAGAACTGGATGCGGAAGAGCGGGTTGCCGCTTCCATCGACGCCCGAGGCGACCTTGGTGGCGTTGACTCCCGCGGTCGAGCCGTTGATCGCGGAGACGACGTCGTCGATGGAGTTCGAGGCCGGGGTTATCTCGAGCGGCGTTCCCGAGTGCCCGACGATGGTGATGGTGGAGGGCGAGGGCCAGGCCGACATCGCGGCGGAAACGCCGATCTGCGACTGGGCGAGTGCGCTCACCACCACCTGCAGCTCGCCGGCGCTCGCGCCGGTGGCGACCGAGACGGCGAGCCCGGTGCTGGAGCTGGTGGCGGAGTAGAGGTCGAGGCTGGACGGCTTGGCGGCCGCGGTGGCGGCATCGGCGAGGGTGGCGAGCCGGCTGTTGAGGCCCTGAAAGGCGGCCAGTTCGGTGTTGGTGCTGCTGACCTGGCCCTTGAGCAGGGTCTGCGGCTGGGCCGCGACCGTCATGAGCTGGCTGATGAGGGACGTGGTGTCGAGGCCGCTGGAGAGGCCGTCGAGGGAGATTGCCATTGTCCCGTGTCCCTTCGTCTGTTCTGGCGGGTGATGCGGTGTTGGGGTGCTGCTGTGCTGCTGTGCTGCTGTGCGGTAAACGCCCGGCGGCCATCACATCGAGAGGTCCAGTTCCCTCCGTGACGAGCCGCCGGGCGTTGCTTGTTACACGCCGGCCGAGCTATCCGATCTAGCGGAGGAGCTGCAGCACGCCCTGGTTGCCCTGGTTGGCCTGCGCGAGCATCGCGGTGCCGGCCTGGGCCAGGATGTTGGAGCGCGTGTACTTGACCATCTCGGACGCCATGTCGGTGTCGGTGATGCGCGACTTCGCCGCCGTGAGGTTCTCGGTGGAGACGGCGAGGTTGCGGATGACGCTCTCGAAACGGTTCTGCTGAGCACCGAGGTCGGCGCGAGCTGCCGACACCGCGGTGATGTTGGTGTCGAGCGTACCGATGGTCGTCAGTGCCGCACTGCTGCTGGCGAAGCCAGCGGCAGCGAGACCGGAGACCGTCGTTCCGATCGCCGCAACGTCGGTGGTCGTGACGGTGATCTGGTCCTCGGCCGCGACCGAGCCCGCACCGACCTGGAAGGTCAGAGTGGCGCCACCGGTACCGAGAAGCTTCGTGCCGTTGAAGTTCGCCGACGCTCCGATGCGGGTGAGTTCCGCGCCGAGGGCCGTGACCTCAGTGCCGATCGCGGTGCGCGAGCTGGCGTTGTTCGAGTCGTTACCGGACTGAACGGCGAGGTCACGAACGCGCTGCAGGATGGTCTGAACCTCGGAGAGCGAGCCTTCAGCGGTCTGGATGACGCTGATGCCGTCCTGCGCGTTGCGGCTGGCGACCGTGAGGCCACCGACCTGCGACTGCAGACCCTGGGAGATTGCGAGACCAGCTGCGTCATCCGCGGCGTGGTTGATGCGAAGACCGCTGGAGAGCTTCTCGAGCGACTTGGCGAGATCGTTCTGCGTGTTGCTGAGGTTGCGGTACGAGTTGAGTGCCGAAATGTTGGTGTTGACCTGCATACCCATGATGTATTCCTCCGTGATGTGGGTTTATCTGAATCGGCCCATCCGTGGTCCGACACTGAGAGTTATCGGCCGAACACCCGGGGGCGTTAGGCGCGATACCAAATTCTTTTTTTGTCTTTTTAGGACGCCGCCGCGTTGGCCCGCGCGGGGTGCGCGAGGTTCGCCATGCCGGCCATGGCGTTGTTCGCCACTCTGGCCAGGTAGGCGCTGCGGGTGGCCGGCGCGATGCGGGACACGGGCGTGTACTCGGCGCTGGTGTCCGAGTAGTGGGTCTCGAGGCCGTCCTTGAGCACGCGGATCGCCTCTGCACGCTGCTGGGAGACGGCGGAGTGGGTGATGCCGAGCTCGTCGGCGAGCTCCTTCACGGAGCGGTCCTCGAAGTAGATCCCGTTCACGATGTAGCGCATCTTCTCCGGCAGGGCCACGACGGCCGCGCTGAGAAAGCCGAGGCGCTCGGCGGAGAGCAGGGACTCCTCGGGCAGCGCGGTGTCCGCGACGAGGTACTCGGCCGTCGTGTCGTCGAGCGCGGAGACGGTGCGCGAGGCGTCGGCGAGGCCGGCCTCGGCCTCTGCGCGGTCGACGCCCATCGCCGTGGCGATCTCGTCGATGTTCGGAACGCGTCCGAGGGCGGCGGTGAGGGTCTCCTGCACGGCCGTGGTCTCTTTGATGCGGCGACGGGCGCCGCGGGTGGCCCAGTCGCTCGAGCGCATCTCGTCCGCGAAGGCGCCGACGATGCGGCGGCGGGCGAAGGCACCGAACGGAATGCCGAGCTCCGGGTTGAAGGAGTCGGCGGAGGTGATGAGGGCGACGGCGCCGGCCGAGGCCAGGTCGTCCCGAGAGAGGTGCGTCGCCCGTGCCCAGACCTCGGAGACGAGGTACCCGACGAGCGGAAGATTGTCGACAACCAACTGGTTGCGTTCTGTGCGGTTCACGTTGCCTGGCCCCCGTGTGCAAACTGGACGAATACGATTTTCGATCTGCTCGGGTAAGCGCTTGTCGTGCCGATGGAACGTGATGAAGTTCGGGTCTGTCTCGGGTGGATCTCGGGTGGCGAAGCGGTGGAATCGGTGGGCTGTTCGCCTCGATCTGTTGCGACTCTATAGGCGGATGACCCCCCTAAAACCAGTCGTTTCCCTGTTGTTTGCTCGATTATTGCCCCCAGTCCGGGGGCTCGCGTACCCCATTCCGCCGGTTAAGTCCTCCTTGTAGCGGACAGCCTGCCGTGGGTGGTTTTCGGAACGCGCCCACGATCTCGACTAACGCGCGGAGTACCCTTGCCGATAGTTCAACCGTGGAACAGGTGGACACCCGAAGGCGGACAGCGCGAACGGTGCACGCCTCCGTCCACATGATCAACCGGACTTGGAGTGCCATGAGTGTCAATGAACTGTCGGCGTGCCTGTGGCGCGAGCGAGAGCTGCTCGAGCTCCTGACGTTCAAGCTCGAGGAGGAGCAGTTCCTTCTCACCGCCAACAAGACCCGGTGGCTGCAGTACGCGACCCGCGAGGTCGAACAGGTGATGGAGCGGCTCCGTGCCGCCGGCCTCGCCCGCACGGTGGAGGTCGCCTCGGTGGCCGCCGAGTGGGGAGCCGACGAGAACGCCACCCTGCGCGAACTCGTCGATGCGGCACCGGAGGGACCATGGGCCGAAATCCTGGGCTCGCACCTCCAGGCGATGACGGAGCAGACCAACCAGATCCGCGAGCTGCGTGACCTCAACGAGCACTACCTGCGCACCGCCATCCGCTTCGTGCAGGAGGCGCAGTCCGACGGGGTCACCGAGGCGGGCACCTACGACTCGAGCGGAACCTCCGCGGCGCCGACCGGTGCCGCCCGAATCTTCGACCTGAGCCTGTGAGGACCCTCGCGTGAGCACCTTCAGCGGCCTGAACACCGCATACACCGGCCTCTCCGCCGCGCGGCAGGGGCTGTCCGTGGTCGGACAGAACATCACCAACGCCACGACCACGGGATACACCCGCCAGCGGGTGACGACCTCGTCCCTCGGCGCCCTCTCCCAGGTGGGCCGGCTGTCCGGGGGCGTCGTGCGGATCGGCCAGGGTGTCGCGGTGACCGGCGTCGCCCGCCTCGGCGACATCTACCTCGACTCCCAGGTGCGCAACTCCGCCGCGACCTCCGGCAACCTCGCCGTGAAGGCCAACGCGCTGAGCGCCGTCGACGGCTCGCTGCAGGAGCCCGGCGCAAACGGGCTCTCCGCCCAGCTGACCGGCTTCTGGGCGGACTGGCAGGGGATGGCCAACAACGCCGGGAAGCCGGCCCAGGCCGGCGTGCTGATCTCGGATGCCACCGCACTCGCCTCCCACCTCGCGAGCGGCTATCAGGCCGTCGATTCCCAGTGGACGCAGGTGCGAGGGCAGCTGGACGGCATGGCCCGAGAACTCAACGATGCGGGAACCCAGGTCGCGGACCTCAACGCCCGCATCCGGAGCACCCTCGCCACCGGCGGTTCGGTCAACGAACTGCTCGACCAGCGCAACACCCTCACGACGACGATCGCCGCCCTCACCGGCGCGACGGTGCGCGTGCTCCCGGATGGCACGGCCGACGTGCTTATCGGCGGCAACGCCCTCGTCTCCGGTGACACCTTCCAGCCCGTCACGGTCACCGGCAGCAACATCATGGCCGGGGCCGCAGCCACTCCGGTCGCGCTCGCCTGGGCCAACCGCCCCGGAGTACCGGTCGGCGCGGAGTCGGGCGAGATGGCCGGCGCCGTGGCTGTGCTCGCCGCCGCGAACGCGACGGGAACGGGCGGGGCCCTCGCCGAGGCCGCCGCCAGCTACAACACCTTCGCGACCTACCTCGCCACCTCGGTCAATTCCGTGCACTCCGCCGGGGTCACCTCCACCGGGGCGACCGGCCTCGACTTCTTCGCCATAGCGCCCACCGGCCCGGCCGCCCTCGGCCTCTCGGTGCTGGCCACGGGGGTCGGCGACATTGCCACCGCGACGACCGGCTCCGGCGCCCTGGACGGCTCCAACGGTTCCGCAATCGCCGCGCTCGGCAGCGGACCGACCTCCCCGGACTCCGTCTGGTCCAAGTTCGTCACCGGCATCGGCGTGGCCACGAAGTCCGCCGTGCAGCAAGCGACCCTCGCCGAGACCGCGGCAACCTCCGCCTCGGGCGCGCAACTCGCCAACTCCTCGGTCGACATGGACGAGGAGAACGTCAACATGCTGATGTTCCAGAAGGCATACCAGGGTGCCGCTCGCGTGATGACCGCGGTCGACGAGATGCTCGACACCCTCATCAACCGCACCGGAATCGTCGGGAGATAGCCCATGGTCAATCGAGTGACGAGCCAGACGATGATGGCCACCTCCCAGCGCAACCTCCAGTCGAGCGCGGCGCAACTCGCCCGGGTTCAGGCGCTCGCGTCCAGCCAGCAGAAGATCTCCAAGCCCTCAGACGACCCTTCTGGCACCGCGGACTCGCTGCGGGTGCGCGTGGATCAGGCCGCCACGGCCCAGTACGGTCGCAACATAGATGATGGAAACGCGTGGCTCACCACCGTGGACGCCGCCCTCTCCAGCACCACCGACATCCTCCGCCGCGTGCGCGACCTCACCGTGCAGGGCGCGAACGATGGAGCACTCTCGCCGGCGGCCAAGGAGGCCATCGCCAAAGAGCTCGAGGGCCTGAAGACGGACCTGCTCGGCCAGGCAAACACGAAATATGCCGGTCGCACGGTGTTTGCCGGCACCTCGGATGCCGGCGTCGCGTTCGACTCGAGCTACACCTTCACCGGCACGGGCACCCCGGTCACGCGGCGGCTCGACGGGAGCACGACCGTGCGGGTGGACGCCGACGGCGCGGCGGTCTTCGGCACCGGGCCCGGCTCGGTCTTCGCCCTCGTGGACAACATCGTCGCCGACCTGCGCAGCGGCGTGAACGTGGGCCCCCAGCTCGCCACCATCGACACCCACATGAACGCCGCGCTCTCCCAGCAGAGCGCGATCGGCGCCAATCAGGCCCAGGTCAACAAAGCGGAGGCTACCAACTTGCAGCAGTCGAACGCGCTCGAGGCGCAGCGATCGTCGATCGAAGACGTCGACCTGAGCCAGGTGGTCCTCCAGCTCAAGCAGCAGGAAGTCACCTACCAGTCCGCCCTCGCCGTCACTTCACGCACCCTGCAGCCCACGCTGATGGACTTCCTCCGTTGAGCGCCGCACTCACCTTCGTGACGCCGCCACCCGGCCTCGACCCGCTCACCGACTTCACTCTCACCGAGATCGACGGGGCCACGGGCCTGTACTCGCTGCGCGCCACCCAGAACGACGGCATCCGGCTCTTCGTTCTCGACGCCGCCGTCTTCCTACCGGACTACGGCCCGATCCTCTCGGACGAGCACTGCGCGGCCCTCGGGCTGACCACCGCGGAAGACGCCATGGTGCTCGTCGTGGCGAACCCCGGGGACGGCGGAACTCGCCTCAACCTGATGGCACCGATCGTGGTGAACGTGCTCACCGGCGTGAGCGCTCAGGTCATTCTCGACGGCCAGGACTGGTCCCTGCAGGCGGAACTCGCCACGGCCTCCGCCTAGGGTCGGCGCCGCCGAGCCGTCGGCTAGAGTGGCGCAGACGAGACGCGTTCCGCTCTCCGAAGGGCCGGCATGACCGAAATCGTTCCCATCCCCTCGCCCGGCGTGCCGTTCTACTACGGCGAACCCGGCGGCCCGCTCGTGGTGCTGCTGCACGACTGGTACGGGCGCCTGCCCTGGCTCGAAAACTACGCCCGCGGGCTCGAACACCAGGGCTACCGTGTCGTGGTGCCCGACCTCTTCGACGGGGTGGCGACCACCGACGAGGCCACCGCGCAGCAGTTGCTCAACCAACTCGATGTCGCGACGGCGCTCTCGACCATCGACGACATCATCCAGACCGCCCGGGCCGAGGGCAGCCAGCGCGTGGGGGTCGTCGGGTTCTCCGCCGGAGGCTGGCTGGCACTGCTGCACGCCCAGGGCGGATCCGCGGATGCGGTGGTCGCCTACTACGCGACGCTCGGGCCGGCGCAGCACGGCGTGATCCCCTGCCCCGTGCTCCTGCAGTTCGCCGAGTTCGACGAGTGGGACGAGGGCGAGGATCCGGAGAGTTTCATCGGCCGGCTCAAGGACCACGGCACGCCGGTCACGCAGTTCACCTACCTCGGCACGGTGCACTCGTTCGCCAACGCCACGATTCCCGAGAAGGTGAACGTGGCGGCCGCCGCCCTCGCCTTCGCGCGCACCGCGTCGTTCCTCGAGGACCACCTCATCGACTAGCTCCGGTCAGGCGGTGTCGACCAGCACCGGCGATCCGGAGTCCAGCGACCGTTTCGCGGCGAGCGCCACGGCGAGCGCCAGCACGGCGTCCTCGACCGGACAGAATTCGGGCGCTGCACCCGTGCGCACGCACTCCAAAAAGTATTCGGCCTGACTGCGGTACGGGTTGTGCGCGGCGATCGTCCGCTCCTCCGTGCCCGCCGCGGTCTGCACCCGCACGGTGTCCCGGGCGCCCGCAGCCGCGGGGTCCTTCGCGGGGTCGAGCACCCCCGAGAACCGATGGTCGGCCAGTCCGGCGCTGCCCACCACGTCGAGAGACGACGCGAAACTGAATCCCGCCGGCATCCCCATGAAGCCCATCGTGCGGCCCACGCCGCCGCCCAGGTAGTCCACGGTCGCCTCGACAGGGCCGTCCGGTCGCGCCCGGCGCGCCGTCACCGAGAGCGGCCGACCCAGAAACAGATTCAGCTGGTCGAAGTCGTGGATGCTGAAGTCCACGACGATCCCGCCCGACTGCGACTCGTCATGCCACCAGGTCGATGGGCGCGGGGCCGGACTGAACCGGCCGGCGGATACGGCGAGCGCTGCCCCGAGCGTGCCGGCCTCGAACGCTCCCCGGATGGCGCGATAGCCATCGAAGAAGCGCACGACGTGCGCCACCATCAGCACCCCCGGGCTCCGGGCGGCCTCGTCGCGGATGGCCAGCGCCTCGGGGATGGTGAGGGCGATCGGCTTCTCCAGCAGCACGCTCTTGCCGGCCCGCAGGGCCTCGATGGCGATTGCGGCATGGGTCGGGGTGGGAGTACACACCGACACGATCTGCACGTGGGGGTCGCGAAGCACGACGCGCAGGTCCGGTTCGAACCGGGCGCGGGGCGCGAATGGCAGGGGCGGTCCGACTGTCAGAGTGTTGACATAGCCGATGTCGTCGCCCAGGCCGAGCTCGCTCCACGCCCGCGCGTGCGCCCGCGCCATCGCGCCTCGTCCCACGATCGCGATGCCGGTCATCCGGTTCCCTCCTCGGTCATGCTGAACTGGTAGTCGGCGGGAACCGGATCGTGGGGAATCACCCGGAGCCAGAGCTCGGCCATGGCGTTCTCGCCCTCCCGCAGGTCGGCCACCTCGATCCCCTCCCGCAGGATCGCCGCCGCCCCCGCACCGTCGCCGGACAGCGCGAGGGCCTGGGCCCGGAGCAGCCGTAGCCGCCCGCTCGTCGACGGGCCGGTTCCGAGCAGCGCAAGCGCTGCGTCTGCAGAACGGCGGCGAGCGCCGCCGACACGGCCTCGATGAGCTGGGGTGTGTCGTGCGGGGCGAGCGCGCACGCCAGGCGGTAGTGCTCGAGGCCGCCGTCGGTGTCGCCGCCCGTCACCAGAAGTCGCGCGAGTCCGCGGTGGGCGTGCGCGCTCGGTCCGCGCGCCAGGGAGTGCCGGTAGAGCGACTCGGCGTCGGCCGCGTCGCCCGCCGCGTGTCTCATGATCGCGCGATGCAACGAGGCGGCCGCCCCCTCGCCGGTGGCGGCGCAGAGGGCCTCCCAGTCCTCGCCGCGCACGAAGCCGGGGGCGCCGTCGAACCGAGCGCCACCCTCGAGCAGGTCGAGCCACGGCCGCTGCTCGGCGGTGACCGTGTCGGGGGCGAATGGAGTGCCGCTCTCGTCGATCCAGCCCAGGCCGTGTCGCCGCCGGCGCGCCGCCTCCAGGGCTCCCCATCCACTGCCGGCGAGAATGCTCCTCGTCGGGGCGAGGCCCGCCCACGAGCGCGCCGCGGCGTGCGCCGCCTCGAGCGCGGCGGGACTCACGAGATCGGCGACAGCCCGCTCGGTCGAGGCCACGACGGCCGGCCAGTCCGTGCCGCTCACGGTCTGGGGCGAGAGGCACGGATTGCCGTAGGCCTCCAGCCAACTCCAGTCGGCGCCCGCCGGCATCTCGAGGTGCTGGAACTGGGTCTGCGCGAGGCCGGCCTGAACCTCGGCGTAGCGCTCGCCCCGCGGCGACAGCCAACGCTGCCAGCGATCGCCGCCCGGTCCCCGCCCCCAAACGAAGAGCTTCCGCCCGCGGAGCCGCGCCGTGGAGAGCATGGCGAGGCCGTCACCGTGGGCGTCGGGCGCCACGATCCACGGGGCGCGGTGCCGCGGGATGTCGAAGAAGAAATCCCGCGCCCGCGCGTTGTTGGCGGGCCGGCTCCAGTCCGCCGCGCCCGTCGACACGGCCTCCCGGCTGAGCCCGCCCTCGTAGGCGCTCACGAACGCGGAGTCGGCCGGGGCGATCACGCGGGTGTCCTCGCGTTCCGGCACCGCCGCATTCGTCCACCAGTACATCGGCACCGTCACGGCATTCGGGTTCTGCACCCGCACCGCCACGAACAGCACCGCCGAGTCGGGCGGGAGCCAGGCATCCACCTGGAACACGACCTCGCGCAACCGGTCGAACTCCCACATCCGCAGCACCTCCTGCCCGCCGGGCGTGCGAACCACCACGGCATGCAGGGGGCTCGCGGTCGTCGGCGAGTGACCTCGCGTGCCGATGTTCCACTCGATGCCGCCGGCGAACCAGGCATTGCGCAGCCCCAGGTTGGCGAACTGGATGGTGGGCGGCGAGTGCAGCAGGTGGGTGCCACTGCCCTTGTCGAACAGCTCCCAGAGCCGGCCGCCCCATTCGGGCAGGAACACCGCCCTCAGCCGATCGTTCTCGAGCACCACCGTCTTGACGGGGCGTGGAGAGAGCGTGCGGCCGTAGCCGTTCTGCTCCTGGTACGGATAGAGGTTCGTGGGTGTGCCGTAGGTCGAGCCCTCGATGATCTCCCCGGGGATGTCCCCGGTGATGACCCCGGGCGACTCGAGGGGGGCACCCAGCATCGGCATCGAATCCGGCGGGCCGAGATCGGCCACTTCCATCATGCGGGTCTGCACGGAGAGGGTCATCGCGCGACCGCCTCGAGCCGGGCACGGTCGATCTCCCCGGTCAGGTGCCGGTGGAGCCTGGCATCCACCCGGATGCCGAGTCGCCGCAGGGCGAGCACCGCCGCGCCGACCACGCCGTCCGCGACCGGGATCAGCTGGGCATCCCCGGCCGCGGCCCGCAGTCGGTGGGTGAAGATCGCCGGCGCCCGCTCCATGCCGGCCGCCAGCACGCTCCCGCCCAGCACGACCGCGCCGGAGACGTCGGTCTCCACGGCCGCGGCGAGGATGCGGGCTATCCCCTCCGCCCCGGCATCGAGAATCTCGCGGGCCACCGCATCGTCGACGGCCTCGAAGGCGAGCGGGGCGAACCGGGCGAGCTCCACGGGCTGTAGCGCGTACAGCGCACGTTCGAGACGCGTGAGCTCCTCGGCCCGGCCACGGTGTCTGGCCGCGGTGCGTTCGATCCCGGCGGCCTCGAGCAGCAGGCCGGTGAGCGCGGTCTGCCGCCCGATTCCGTCGAGGGCGGCGACCACCGCGCGGGCCACACGGTGCCCGATCCAGAACCCTGATCCCGTGTCGCCCAGAAGCCAGCCGGAACCGCCTCGAACGGTGTGGATGCGCCCGTCGCTCACTCGCGCCGCGATGGCCCCCGTACCGGCGATCACGGCGTAGCCGTGCTCCAGGGCCGTGCCGGAGCAGAAGGTGCCGAGCAGATCCGGTTCGATGGCGACGGTGCCGCCCAGTCCAAGGGCTGCGAAACGCGAGCCCAGCCGGTCGACGAACTCCGGCGTCTCGGCGCCGGCGAGGGCGATCACCACGAGGGAGTCGGCATCCGTTTCTCCTCGGTGCTCGCCCAGGGCGCGTGCCACCGCGAGGCCGAGGGCCTCGACCGCGGCATCGATGCCCACCGCGGTCGGGTTTCCGGCGCCCGCCCGCCCGAAGCCCCGGCAGTCTCCGGACGCCTCGAGCAGCACGGCTCGCGAGGAGGTGCCGCCGGCGTCGACCGCCACAATTTTTCGCATCGTTACTTCTTCGAAATATTTGGGAACTGAGCACACTGTACTGTAAGAATAATTTTCCAGAAGTTGGCCCATATGGAGGTTGTGATTACCATCGAGCAAACGGCCGCCGTCATCGTCGACGGCGAGCACGCCGCCGGAGTGGCGAACCGCATCCTTCTGCGGCGCCCCGAGATGTCGGGCGCGATGGCGAAGATCGCCGACTACCTGCTCGAGTACCCCCAGGCCCCGTTGAAACTCTCGATCGGCGAGTTGGCGAGACAGGCGGGTGCCTCGGCCGCCACGGTCACCCGCTTCTGCCGCCTGATCGGCTACACCGGCTATGCGCCGTTGAAGGTGAGCATCGCGACCGACTTCGGCCGCAGCACCGCTCGCACCTCGTGGAAGACCGACATCGGCCGGGCCTTCGGTCCCCACGACTCGGCCGGCGATGTGCTCAGCACCCTCATCAACGCCCACTCGCGCACGCTGCGCGAGACCGCCTCTGCGATCGACCTCCCGCAGATGAAAATTCTTGCCAAGCGGATCGCCACGAGCCGCCACGTCGACATCTACGGCGTGGGCGGCAGCGCCTTCCTCGCCGAGGAGATGGGGGCGCGGCTCTACCGCATCGGCGTGAGCACCCATGTCTGGTCCGAGGTGCACGCGGGGCTCACGAGTGCAGCCATCCAGGACTCCGGATCGGTCGCCATCGGCATCTCCAACTCCGGGCGCACCGAGGAGACAATTCAGATGCTCCGGGAGGCCGGCCGGTCCGGCGCCCTCACCGTGGCCATCAGCAACAACCCGACCTCGCCCCTCGCCGAGAACGCCAATGTCACCATCGTGACCTCGGTGCACGAGCAGTTCCTGCAGCCGGACGACCTCTCCGCCAAGCACGGGCAGCTGCTCGTCCTCGATCTGCTCTACCTGCTCACCGCCCAGGAGAACTTCGCCCGCACCACCAACAACCTCGCGGCATCCGCCCTCGCGGTCGCCACCCACCGGCGGCCGCGGCGATCCCCGGTGAGCATGCGCCAGGCCCGCGAACCCCACCAGTCGGTCGAATGAGCCCCATGAACGTCGGAACCAACGAAGGAGCCGCAGTGTCAGTCACCGTCAGCCAGTCCGACCTCGACCGGCAGTACCGCCTCGAGGTGCAGTCCAGGATCGAGGCCCTGGCGGCGAGTGCCGAGGCCGGAGGTCTCGACGGCGCCATCGCCCTCTTCGTGTCGGCGATCGAACGCGGCGGAGTGATCCAGGCCTTCGGCACCGGACACTCCGAGGCCTTCGCCATGGAGATCGCCGGCCGGGCCGGCGGACTGATCCCCACCAAGAAGATCGCGCTGCGGGATGTCGTGCTGCACGGCGATATCGAGCCGGGCGCCCTCGCCGGCTCGGAACTCGAGCGCAACCCGGACATCGCCGAGCGGCTCTACGCGATCGCGGGCGCGGGGCCGGACGACGTCTTCGTCATCGCCTCGAACTCGGGGGTGAACGGGTCCATCGTGGGCCTGGCCATCGAGGCGAAGAAGCACGGGCATCCGGTGGTCGCGGTCACGAGCCTCGATCACACCATGCGGGTCGACCCCAAGCACCCGAGCGGCAAGCGCCTGAGCGACGTGGCGGATGTCGTGATCGACAACCTCGCGCCGTTCGGCGACGCGACGCTCGAGCTCGCCGGCGGCATCCCGGTCGGGGCGGTGTCGTCCATCACCGCCGCCTACATCGCCCAGCTCCTGACCATCGGAACCGCCCGGCTGATCGCGGAACACGGGACCACGCCCCCGCTCTACATCTCGGCGAACATCCCGGGCGGGGACGAGCACAACAAGGCGCTCGAACTCCAGTACAACATCACTCGCTTCGCCTGACTCAGACCCACCCCCGCAGCACCCTCATACCGAATACCCGCCACACCAAGAATGGAAGGTAGTACAGAATGTCGATCACAGAAAAGCCACTCCAGCGGCGTCAGTTCCTCCGCGGCGCACTCCTGGCCGCCGTGTTCATCCCCGCCACCGGAATGCTCGCCTCGTGCGTGGGCGGCGGCGGCTCCACGACCGCCCCGGGCGGCACCGTCTCGGCGAAGAACCCGTTCGGCATGGCCGACAAGTCCACCGTGGACGCCGTCATCTTCAAGGGCGGCTACGGCATCGACTACGCCACCTTCGCCGGCAAGATCGTGGAGAAGACCCAGGTCGGCTCCACCGTCAAGGTGACGGCGGCCACCAACATCGCGCAGACGCTCCAGCCTCGATTCGTCGGCGGCAATCCGCCGGACGTGATCGACAACAGCGGTGCCAACCTCATCGGTATCAACACCATCCGCGCCCAGCTCGAGGACCTCACCCCGGTGATCGAGGCGAAGAACCTCGAGGGCAAGGTGATCAAGGACACCCTGTACGCCGGAGTCATCGAACCTGGCACCTTCGACGGCAAGTTCGTGCAGCTCAACTACGTGCTCACCGTCTACGCCATGTGGTACTCCGCCTCGCTGTTCGAGACCAACGGCTGGACCGTCCCAACCACCTACGACGAGGCCCTCGCCCTCGGCGCGAAGGCCAAGGCCCAGGGCAAGTACCTGTTCGGCTGGGGCAAGGAAGCAGCCACCTACTACCAGACGATGGCCATCGCCTCCGCGATCAAGGAGGGCGGCGACGAGGTGCGGCTCGCCCTCGAGAACCTCAAGGAGGGCTGCTGGTCCCTCAAGCCGATTCAGGATGTCTTCACGGGACTCAAGAAGATCATCGACGCCGGCTACATGCAGCCCGGCGGCGCCGGCACCCAGTTCACCGCGGCCCAGGCCCAGTGGAGCAACGATGAGAAGTTCATCCTGTACCCGTCCGGCGGCTGGATCGAGAACGAGATGAAGACGCAGACCAAGGCGGGCTTCAAGATGACCGGGGCTCCGGAACTCACCGTCACCACGGGCTCCAAGCTTCCGCAGAAGGCTCTCCACTCGACGGCCGGCGAGGGCTACATCGTGCCGTCACAGGGCAAGAACGTGGCCGGAGGCAAGGAGTTCCTGCGCGCGATGCTCTCGCACGACGCCGCGGTCAACTTCGCCAAGACGACGTTCTCGTCGACCATCGTCAAGGGCACCATCCCGGCGGACGGCTTCGGCTCGACCGCTCTCGTCTCGCAGGTGAAGCTGCTCGAGGGCGCGGGCAGCGATGTCTTCTCCTGGAACTTCGTGGACCTCTACGGGCTCAACACCGACCAGCTCGTGGTCTGGAACACGTTCCTGCAGGGCGACTCGTCGGTGGCGCAGCTCACCTCCGGCCTGCAGTCCATCAGCGACAAGGTGCGCAACGACAGCTCGGTGAAGAAGGTCACGGTCACATGACCGCAGTCGTTCCTCCCACTGCAGCGCCGGCCGGCAGAGTCTCTGCCGGCCGGCGCTGGCGCCGTCGTGACCTGACCTTCGACAAGATCAGCTTCATGCTGGTCTTCCTCGTGTTGCCGGTGGTCGGATACGTGCTCTTCGTCGTGTGGCCCTTCATCCAGGCGTTCTACTACTCACTCACCGACTGGTCGGGATTCACCCCGGGCATGAACTTCATCGGCTTTGTCAACTACGGGAAGATCCTCAGCGACAACATCTTCCTCACGGCCATGCGCAACAGCGTCACGCTGCTGTTCGTGCTGCCTGTCGTCACCCTTGTGATCAGCCTCGTCTTCGCGACCCTCGTCACCATCGGCGGACCGAGCCAGGGACCGATCCGCGGGCTGCGCAACTCGAGCCTCTACCGGG
>NZ_JAYSJZ010000049.1:0-12738 GCF_043726815.1 Lacisediminihabitans sp. | reverse complement strand
AATGCATGGATTTCGGAAGCCACGGCGAGCCGATCGCGGGGATCTTGGGCGATCGCCGTCTTGTACTCGGCGATCGCCGTGTCGTAGTCGCCGGCGGCGATGGCGTCGTAGGCCTCCTGGTGGTGCGGCGGAAGCGGCAACTCCTCCGGCTCCGCCGGGACGGCGCCCGCGGCATCCGGGGACACGGTGCCGGTCACGCCGTTTTGCGCGGCCAGTGTCGCGAGCTGCTCGAGAACCTGCCGGACATCCGCCTCGGGAAGCTCGCCCTCGTAGAGGGCGATGGGGCGTCCGCCGATCACGGCGGCGACGGTGGGAGCCGCCGTGGCGTGGAACGCCTGCTGCAGCTGCGGGTTGGCGGCGGCATCAACCGTGGCGAGCACGAAACGGCCGGCGTACTCCGTGACGACCCGGGTGAGGGTCGGCGATGGCGTGCCCACGTAGAGCTCCACGACCACGGGCACGGTCTGCGAGAGGTCCAGGATGCCCGTGAAGTTGGCATCCGTGCCGTCGACGACGAGGGAGGGAACGGCCGCGGGTGCGACCGGGGCTCCCGCGGGCGGGGCCGGCGGCCGAACGAGGGAGGACAGGTCGACTGCCCCCCGGAGGTTGGCCGAAGAGGGCGGGGTGTTGGTCACGGAAGCTCCTTAGCCGAGATGAGTCCAGTGGCGAAACCGAGCAGCACGATCTTGTTCTTGCTTGACGCAGGCGGCAGGTAGAACAGCAACTGGTCGCCGTATACCGCAACCGTACCCTTTGTGGTGCCCGTGATGCCGGACAGCGACTTCACGGCGCCCTCCGGGTTCACGGATGCCCCGGCCTCGACCGGCTTGACCGTGAAGGTCTCGTTCAGGTAGACCGTGACGATCGCGCCGGCGTTGTTGCTTCCCAGGGTGATGTTGTCCCCCGGACCATTGCTGTTCGCGAAGGTCAGCGCGGCGGTCGCGGGCACCTTGGCCTGCAGCTCCTTGCGCTTGTCGAAGCCGATCTGCGTCAGCAGGGCGTCGTTCTTGAGGTCGAAGTACTTCGCGAACTCGCTCGTCGGCCCCTTCTCGATGATGTCGCCGTACGCGAGGGCGAGCTTCGACGGCGGGAGCGTGAAGAGCTTCGTCTCGTCGGGCAGTCGCGGAGCCCCGATGTTCGCGGGAGCAACGCCGCCGGGCAGCTTGGCTCCGGCCTCGAACTCGGTGGCGTAGTCCACCTTGAAGTCGGAGCGCGGGGTGGCCTGCACGAGCATCAGCGCCACCGGCGGCACGGTCTTGTCGGTGGGTGTCACCACGGTGAAGACGGTGCGTGGCCAAGTGTTCGACTGCTGCGGCAGCGTCACGTTCACCTCGCCAGCCGGGATGGCCGCCGGGGCCTTGTAGGTGTTGTCCACCTTGCGGATGGCGTAGTTGGCCGTGCGCAGCTCGAGGGCGGGGCCCTCGAATCGGCTCTTCAGCAGCTCGGGGTCGATCGCGGCATCGGCCTTCGCGGCAACAGCCGACACCTTCGCCACGATGTTCTTGAGCTGCGGCAGCGTCACCGACGGCGCCTGCAGCTTCTCGCCAACGGGCACCGTCGCGGTCGGCGTCGGGGTGGCGGTGGGGCTCGAGCCGCCGGTCATGAACTCCGGCCAGAGGTCGGCCGAGCATCCGCTCAGCGCCACGCTGCCCACCAGCAGGATCGGCACGACCGCGATCATGCGGCGTGAGGTCGAACGGCGTCCGCCCTTTGCCGCGATGGCCCCGGTCTTTCGCGGCTTGTACCCGCGCTGGCGCGGAACCTTGGGCATCTTCGGCGTCTTGCGACGCGGTCCACGGGAGCGGCGCAGATGCGCGAGCGCCCACAGGTAGATGCCGATGCCGATGAGCAGCAGGAGCCCGCCGCCGACCAGGAGCGGACCGGACCACGGGGTGCGGTTGTCGAGCGGCCAGCTGATCGTGAGGTGGTTCGGGGCCGGCTTCGCGCCGTCCGAGACGACCACGATGGAGATGTCGTCCGGCACGTTGACGAAGAAGTTGAGGCTCTTGGTGCGCGAGTACTCGTCGAGCCAGAGGTCGGAGCCGCGGGGATCGGGCACCTTGGTCTCGGAACCCGTGACGAGCTTGCTCGTGAGCGCGGTCTTGGCGGAGTTGATGCCGATCCGGTTGTAGCTCGCCTTTCCCACCCAGGCGAGAACGTCCTCGGTGCGGCCGTAGGCGGCGAACACCTTGTCCGGTCCCTCGATGGTGACGCTCTGGCGGCCGTCGAGGGCCTTGAGGGTCTTGCTGCTGATCACCGAGACCGTCGCGTCGTTCGGGACGACCGCGGAGGCGGTGATGCTGTCTGGCTCGGCCAGAATGGTTCGCTGGGCGATGCCGTAGGCGATCATTCCGAAAGCGATCACGAATGTGACGATGGCCGCGATAAATCGCACTGGGGTTACTCCTCTCGTGTTGCCGTGCTCGACCGGCGGTCGACAGCCCCAATCGCGATGATGGCGACGGCTCTCACCGAGGGTTCAGCCCCGGCGGCCACGGGCAAAGTACCCGGGGTGGCAACAGACAAAGACAACCCAGAGTAGCGCAACCACCCTGAGAGACGCCTTGAGGCCCCGAAATCCGGGGAATTCACCGCCCGGCGGACCCCAAATTCGGGCCCATGGCCGTCGTCGCCTCAGGCTAAACTCGAATGGCTCGGCCCGGGTCGCCCGGCGTCCGACCACAAACGCACGAGGAGAACCGTGGCTACCGACGACGAGACCTTCACCACTGCCATGCGCGGCTACAATCGCGACGAGGTGGACAGCGCCATCCAGGACCTGCGGCGCGAGTTGATCAAGGCCAACCAGGACAAGGCGGAAGCCGCCAAGGAGCTCAAGCGGCTCAATGCGACTGTCGAAGACCTCCAGGCGGAGATCGAAGAGACCGGAAGCCCCACCTACAGCGGCCTGGGCACGAAACTCGAAAACACCCTCCGGGTCGCCGAGGAGCAGTCCACCCGGCTGATCAGCCAGGCGGACATCGACGCGGAGCGCCTGCGCAGCGGCGTGCAGGCGGAGATCAACCGCCTGAAGGTCGAGTCCGTCGAGAACGCGGAGAAGGTCGTCTCGGACGCCCACGTGAAGGCGAGCGGCATCCTCGACGCCGCGACGCTCGAGGCGTCGGAGCTGCTCGAGCGCACGCGGGATGAGGCGGAGATCGTCACCCAGGACGCCCTGCGCGAGGCCGCGGCCATCCGGGGCGCCGTCGCGACGGAGGCCGCAGAGGCCAGGACGACAGCGAAGCGCGAGGCCGCCGCGGTGCGGGCGGAGGCGGAGCGCGAATCGGCCGAGCTGCGGCTCGTCGCCGTGCGCGAGGCCACCGAGGCGAGGGATGCCGCGGCGAAGCTGGCCCGGGAGACCGAGATCGGCCGCGCGGAGTTCACGAGCGAGAGCGAAAAGCAGTGGGGCGACCTCGCCCGCGATGTCGAGCAGCAGCGCACCGACCTCGCCCGGGACATCGAGTCGTCCCGCGTGGAGCTCGAGCAGACCACGGACACCCGTCGCGCCGAGTTGACGCGCGAGATCGAGGAGACCCGCGCCCAACTCGAGCACGACACCGCAGCGGCGCGCACCGCCCTCGAGCAGGAGATCGCCGAGGCGCGGTCCAGCCTCGAGCAGGAGATCACGCTCGCCAGGACGACCCTCGAGCAGGACACCGCGGCGGAACGCGCGGCCCTCGACCAGGACACCGCCGCAACCCGGAATGCCCTCGAGCAGGAGACCACGGCCGCGCGGAACGCCCTCGAGGAAGAGACCACCGCCGCACGCAACACCCTCGAGGAAGAGACCACGGCCGCGCGGAACGCCCTCGAAGAGGAGACGAACGCGGCGCGCAACGCCCTCGAGCAGGAGATGGCCCTCGCCCACGCCACGCTTGAGGAGGAGACGGCGGCGGCTCGCGCCGCCATCGAACTCGAGACCACGACGGCACGTGATGCCCTCGAGCTGGAGACCTCGGCCGCTCGCGCCAAGGTCGAACAGGAGACCAAGTCCGCCAGGGCGAAGGTCGACCTCGAGGTCAAGCGCACCCGCAAGCAGCTGGCTCAGGAGGTGACGGAGGCGAAGGCCATCGTCGAGGCGGAGATCGCCGCCGAGCGCGCCAGCCTCGCCCACGACATCGAACAGCAGCGCACCAACGTCAGCCGCGAGGTCGAACAGAAGCTGGCCGACGTCACCCGCGAGGTCGAGCAGACCACGGCGCAGCTGAAGCACGACACCGCCGAGTCGCGCACCCGGCTCGCGCTCGATGCCGAGCAGGCCCGCACCGACCTGGATGTGGAGCTCAAGTCGCGCCGGGACGAGGCGGAGAAGGAATTCCTAGCCAAGCACCAGGAGGCGGTCGCCCAGACCCAGAAGTACCTCGAGGAGGCCAACGCGCAGCTCGCCGAGGCCACGAAGGCCGCCGCCGCGAAGCGCAAGGAGGCCGACACCGTGGACGTGGACGCCCGCGCCGAGGCGAAGGCGTTGCGCGCGAAGACCAGCGACGAGGCCGCCGAGATCCTGGCCAATGCCGAGGCGCGCGCGAAGGCCATGGTCAAGGACGCCGAAAAGCGCACGGCGCAGCTCGTGTCTGACGCGGAAGAGCGGCTCTCACAAATTAGAATCGAACGCGAAGCGGTCGCCGGCTACTTCGAGAGCCTGCGCAGCGTGCTGACCCAGGCCGAAAAGGTCGCTACCGACAAGTAATCCACGATCCGGGGGAGACGCCGTGAAGATTCAGAACGCCTTTCGGGTCGGACTCCTCGGGGGCCTCGGCGTTATCGTCGCCATCGGGATCGGCTCCGCCGTCACCTCGCTCTCCACGATCCTCACCTACATCGGCGCCGCGCTCTTCCTGGCGCTCGGGATCGACCCGGCGGTGTCGTGGCTCGAGAAGCACAAGTTCCCGCGCTGGTCGGCCATCCTCACGGTGCTCCTCGGCATCGTCGCCGTGTTCGTGGGACTCGTGTTCGCCGTCGTGCCGGTGATCGTCGACCAGGTCAGCAATCTGCTCTCCAACCTGCCGGACTTCATCAAGACCGTGACCGAGTCGACCTGGATCACCGACACCCAGAAGAGCCTCCCGAGCTGGATCAACCTCAACGAGCTCCTCACCAACGCGGGCACCTGGCTGAAGAACAACGCCGCGACCATCGGCGGCGGCATCCTCTCCGTGGGCATCGGCATCTTCAGCGGTGCGGCGGGGTTCGTGATCATCCTCATCCTCACCCTCTACTTCGTCGCCTCACTCTCCAACATGAAGCGCGGGCTCTACCGGCTCGTGCCGGCGTCGAAGCGCGCCGCGTTCTCCGACCTCGCCGAGCAGATCACGGCATCCGTCGGCCGGTACGTCGTCGGCCAGGGCACCATCGCGTTCGCTAACGGCCTGTTCAGCTTCATCTTCCTGTCGATCATGTCGATCTATGGCCTCAAGTACCCCGCACTGTTCGCCTTCATCGCGTTCCTGTTCGCCCTGGTGCCGCTGGTGGGAACCATCACGGGCAGCGTGATCATCGTGCTCTCGACCCTGCTGCTCAGCGGACCGGGGATCGCGCTCTGGGTCGCGATCTACTACCTCGCGTACATGCAGATCGAGGCGTACGTGATCAACCCGCGAGTGATGTCGCGGGCCGTCAAGGTGCCCGGCGCGGTCGTCGTGATCGCGGCCCTGGCCGGCGGATCGCTGCTCGGCATCCTCGGGGCGCTCATCGCGATCCCGGTGGCCGCGGCCGTGCTGCTCATCATCGACCAGGTGCTTGTGCCGCGACAGAACGAACTGTAAACGGCTCCGACGTCACTCGGCGAAGGTGTCCGGCAGCGGCAGCGCCGCCGGGTTGAGGCGCAGCACGATCTCGCTGAGCACCCGTCTGGTCTGGCTCTCCCCCACCCAGAGGTGCTTTCCGCCCTCCACCGCCACGAACTCGACCTCGGGTACAACCGCAAATCGCGCGGCCGCCTCGGCCGGCCTCAGGTAGTCGTCCAGCTCGGGGATCACGGCCACCAGTCGCTTGCCGCTCCCTGCCCACGCGGCGAGCTCGGCATCCGAAGTCCTGTGCAGCGGCGGAGAGAGCAGGATCGCGCCGTCGATCGGGTACTCGAGCCCGTACTTCAGCGCGACCTCGGTGCCGAACGACCAGCCGACGAGCCAGGGATGCGGCAGGCCGCGTTCGGCGACGAACTCCATCGCCGCCGCCAGGTCGTGCCGCTCGTCCACGCCGTGGCCGAATTCTCCCCCGGATACCCCGCGCGGGGAGGCGACCCCGCGAAAGTTGAAGCGCAGCACGGCGAGGTCCGCCAGGGCGGGAAGCCGAGCCGCGGCCTTGCGGATGATGTGGGAGTCCATGAAGCCCCCGTGGGTCGACAGCGGGTGCAACGCCACGATGGTGGCCACCGGGGCCGCGGAGACCGGCAGGGACAGCTCCCCCACCAGGGTGAGCCCGTCCGAGGTGTGGAACTCCACGTCTTCCCGGCGGGCCGGGAGAATCACGCCGGCCTTGACGTCCACGGCGGTCTACCTGATCTTCCAGCAGTGCGCGTGCCAGTGCCGCCGGGCGGCGATGCCGTCGGCCTCACCCATGAGCCCGTCCGCGCGCCAGGCCACGACGTGGGCCGTGCCCGGCGTGATGTCGAGGCCGCAGCCCGGGCAGATGTAGGTCTTCGCCGCCGAGGTCGCAGACACCGGCTGCACGTTCCAGGCGCCGTCGCGCTTCGTCTCGGTGCGCAGGCTGCCGTAGAGGGCGCGATTCAGGTCGATCTCCGACTCGTCGTCGCCCGGGCGTGCCCCTCGAGGGCGATTGGATCTGGGCATTGCTTAACTCTAAGCTCTCGGACCAGCCCGAACGCAGACGCAGTCGAGCGACGGATCAGTACCAGCCGCTGGATTGGCTGTGGCCCCACGCCCCGCACGGGGTGAGATAGCGGCCCTGGATGTAGTTGAGTCCCCAGGTGATCTGCGTCCTCGGGTTGGTGGCCCAGTCGGCGCCGGCCGTGGCCATCTTGGAACCCGGGAGCGCCTGAGGGATGCCGTAGGCACCGCTCGGGTTGCTCGCGTACACGTTCCAGTGCGATTCCTTGTTGAAGAGCGAGACGAGGCAGGCGTACTGGTCATCGCCCCAGCCCCTGGCGTGCACGAGTTCGTAGCCGATGGCCTGGGCGGTGCCCGGGTCCGGCACACCGACGGCCGGGGCCCCGGACGCCGGCTTGGGAGCGACGACGACGACCTTCTTGGTGACCTTGTAGCTGTCCCGGGTGATGTCGACCGCGAGGTCGGCGGAGACGCTGAGCGTCTGCACCTCACCCGGGGCGAACGCCGCGGGCTCCGCGTTGACGGGAGGGGTGCGGTCGGGGGCTATGGTCAGCACCAGCATCAGGGCCGCCGCGGCCAGAAAAGCGAAGGTCGGCAGGAAGTTACGGCGGCGGATGTGGTGCCCACGAGGCCCGGCCCCGGTCCCGGATGCGGGAACCTGGGGCGACGAAATCCTCTGACGACTACCCACGATGTTTCGATTTTAGCCCAGAAGCGCCGAAAAAGCCCATCGAGGGGTCAGCGCACCGCCAGCATGACGTTAACGACGGAGTCGATGAGCAGGTCCACCTGGGCCTCGCGGTACCCGCCCCTGCCCGGACGGAAGGCGATCGTACGCACCTCTTCGATGCTCATCGGCTTGCCCTCCTGGAAGTACTTGACCAGTCGGTCGGCGAACGCATCCACGTCTTTGCGGTTGTAGCCGTTGCTGAGGAAGTTCGCGCGATCGAAGCGCTGGCCGGCCGGCCGGGCGAGACGATTGAGGATCTCCTGGGCGATCGCCTTGGCCTCGGTGTACCAGGCCTCGTCGCCCATCAGCTGGATTGCGCGCTCCCGTTCCCGGCTGGCGAAGGCATCCTCGAGGCGCTCGAGCGCCGCGTCGACATGCACCGCTGAGTATCCGCCCTTCTGCATCTCGAAGGCCATCCGGCGGATGCTCTCCGACGTCACGACGGCCGGACCCGACAGGTCGGCGGCGTACGCGCGGCGGGCGTCCTCGAGAAAGTCTTCGACCTGGTCGATGCTGTAGCCGCGTCGGGAGTTTCGGGTGCGGGGAAAGGTAGTGCTCACGCGCCTATTCTGCCCTATGCGCCAGAGAAGAGGCGCCCGGGCCTAATGCACGAACAGATAGAGGATGTAGGCGGCCGCCGCGCTCGGCAGGATCGAGTCGAGCCGGTCGAGAAACCCTCCGTGGCCGGGCAGCCAGGTGCTGATGTCCTTGATGCCGAGGTCGCGCTTGATCAGCGATTCGGTGAGGTCGCCGACCGTGGCGGTGAAGACGATCACCGCCCCGAAAATGAGCCCGAACCACCACTGTTCGTGAAGCATGAACAGCGCGAGCAGCACGCCGCCGACGAGGGCGGTCGTCACCGAGCCGGCGAACCCCTCCCAGGTCTTCTTCGGGCTGATTCGCGGAGCCATCGGATGCTTGCCGAACGAGAGGCCGGTCGCGTAGGCCCCCGTGTCGATCGCGATCACGAGCAGCAGGAAGGCGAGCGTCCACCACTCGCCACGGGGCTGCGCGGTGAGCAGCACCGCGAAGCTGCCCAGGAAGGGCACGTAGACCAGCACCAGGGTGCCGGCCGCGACATCCGCCAGCACCTCGCGGGAGCTTGCCCGATGACTCGCACCGGCGAGTTCGGCGAGGCGCCAGAGGGCCACGAAGACGATGCCGGCCAGGGTGACGAGCCACTTGCCCTCGTCGCTCCAGTAGTAGGCCGCAGGCACCGTGGCGAGCGCGGCGACGAGGGTGGGCCAGCGGGGCACGTCCCGGCCGGCGAAGCGCAGCGCGCTCGCGAGCTCGAAGGAGGTGAACCCGACCAGCGCGCCCGCGAAGATCATGAACAACGCCTTGTTGACGACGAGGCTCAACACGAGCCCGAGTCCCAGCCCCACGCCGATGAGGATCGCGAGCGGCAGGTTGCGGCCGGTGCGTGCCTCGATCTTCACGTTGGTCGCGTCGATCTGGGCCCGCGTCACGGCGACCTGGGTCTTGAAGTCTTCCTCGAACGCGTGTGCACGCGCCTCAATGTCTTCGCGTTTGAAGAAGCGAAGTCGTTTCTTCGGCGCCGGCGGTTCGCCTTCTGGGGGATCCGTCATCTAGACCTCGAGAAGCTCGGCTTCCTTCTTCTTCAAGGCATCATCGATCGCGTCGATGTGGCTCTTCGTGATGGCCTCGAGGTCCTTCTCGCCGCGAGCAACCTCGTCGTCGCCGACCTCCTTGAGCGCGTCGAGGTCGTCCTTGGCCTTGCGCCGGATGTTGCGGATCGAGATCTTCGCGTCCTCACCCTTGGCGCGCACGATCTTCACGAACTCCTTGCGGCGCTCCTCGGTGAGCTCCGGCAGGGTGGCGCGGATGATGACGCCGTCGTTACCGACGCTCGCGCCCAGGTTGGGCGCGTTCACGATCGCCCGCTCGATCTCGCGGAGCGCGCCCTTGTCGTACGGCGTGATCACGAGAGTGCGTGCCTCGGGATTGCTCATGCCGGCGAGCTGCCCGAGAGGGGTCGGCGAGCCGTAGTAGTCGACCAGGATCTTTTGGAAGAGAGCCGGATTCGCGCGACCGGTGCGGACATTGCTGAAGTCGTCTTTGGCGGCTTCGACCGATTTGTGCATTTTTTCTTTTGCTTCGGCCAGGACGTCGGAAATCACTGAGGTCTCCTTCAGGGGATTGGGACTAACTGAGTTTATCGGCCTAGACGGAGACGAGCGTGCCGATCCGCTCGCCCCGGATGGCGGCGGTCACATTGCCGTGCGGCTCCATGCCGAACACCACCATGGGCATCCTGTTGTCCATGCACAGGCTGAAGGCGGTCGAGTCGACGACCTTGAGGCCCTGCACGAGCGCCTCCTGGTAGGTGACGTGCTCGAGCTTCTGGGCGTCGGAGTTGGTGCGCGGGTCGTCGTCGTAGACGCCGTCCACCCCGTTCTTGGCCACGAGAACCACGTCGGCACCGATCTCGAGCGCGCGCTGGGCGGCGACGGTGTCGGTGGAGAAGTACGGCAGGCCGGCGCCGGCGCCGAAGATCACGACGCGGCCCTTCTCGAGGTGGCGTTCGGCGCGACGCGGGATGTACGGCTCGGCCACCTGGGTCATCGAGATCGCGGACTGCACGCGGGTCTGCACGCCGGCCTTCTCGATGAAGTCCTGCAGGGCGAGCGCGTTCATCACCGTGCCGAGCATGCCCATGTAGTCCGCACGTCCACGGTCCATGCCGCGCTGGCTGAGCTCGGCTCCGCGGAAGAAGTTGCCTCCTCCGACGACGATCGCGACCTCCACGTCTTGCGCCGCCGCGGCGATCTCCTTCGCCAGCTCGCTCACGACATCCGGATTGACGCCGATGGCGCCGCCACCGAATGCTTCACCGGAGAGCTTCAGCAGAACCCGTCTCTTGCGCGCGGCTGTCATGCTGTCTCCTTCGTTTATGGCTCGTTACAGGCTATCGGATGCGGACTGGCCCACTCCCCCGGTGAGTCGTCCCGGCGCCGTCCGTGGCGCGGCGGCCACGGGCACCGACAGGCGTGCGCGAAAAGGCCCGGACCGCGTCAGACGTGGTCCGGGCCTTCGTGTCGTGCGAGGTGGTTAGGCGCCGACCTTGAAACGGGCGAAGCCGTTCACGGTGAGTCCGGCATCCTTCAGCACCTTGGCGACGGACTGCTTGTTGTCGCGGGCGTAGTCCTGCTCGGGGAGCACGACCTGCTTGAAGAAGCCGTTGACGCGGCCCTCGATGATCTTCGGAAGCGCGGCCTCTGGCTTGCCTTCGCCGCGGCTGATCTCCTCGACGATGCGACGCTCGGCCTCGACCTGCTCGGCCGGGACCTCATCACGGCTGAGGTACAGCGGGTCGGCGAAGGAGATGTGCTGCGCGATGCTGCGAGCGGTCTCCGCGTCGTCACCCGAGTAGCCCACGACCACGCCGACCTGCGGTGGGAGGTCCTTGTTGGTCTTGTGCAGGTAGACGGCGAACTTCTCGCCGGAGATAACGGCGACACGGCGGAGAACGATCTTCTCGCCGAGAATGGCCGCCTCGTTGCCGATCAGGTCCGCCACGGTCTCGCCGTTCACGGGAGCCGCGAGGCCCTCCTCCGGCGTGGTGGCGCCGGCGGCCACGATGGCGTCGAGCACGGTGTTGCCGAGGGTAACGAACTTCTCGCCCTTGGCCACGAAGTCGGTCTCGCAGGACAGCTCGATGAGCGTGGTGGTCGAACCGCTCTCCTTCGCCGCGACGAGGCCTTCGCTCGTGGAGCGGTCGGCACGCTTCGCGTTGCCCTTTGCACCCTTGAGGCGAAGCAGCTCGGTGGCCTTGTCCAGGTCACCGCCCGCCTCGACGAGGGCGTTCTTGGTTTCGACCATGCCGGTGCCGAGGCGCTCGCGCAGGGTCTTGAGGTCTTCCAGGCTGAAGTCTGCCATGGCTGTTCCTTACTTGGTCTCGTCGGCTGCGACTGCAGCGGCTGGCTTCTTGGCGGCTGCCGGCTTCGCGGCGGCCTTCGGGGTCTTCTCGGCCTCGGTGGCTTCGGCCTCGATCTTGGCCTCGGTCTCGGCGTCGGACTCGACGTGGTGCTCCGGAACGATGGTCACGTCTGCGGCGGCCTCGTGCTCGGCGACAACCGCGTCGGCGTCGTTCTCCTCGACCGGCACCTCGGAGGCGATGACCTCGGCGACGGCCTCGGTGTTCGACTCCGTGGACTCGACGCGACCGTCAACGGCCTCGATCTTCTCGGCCTCGGTGGACGGGGTCTCGGAGGAGGCGAGAAGCTCGGCCTCCCACGCGGCGAGCGGCTCGACGGCTTCGCCCTCGGCCGGCTTCTGGTGACGCTGGATGAGGCCCTCGGCAGCGGCATCCGCAATGATGCGGGTCAGCAGTCCCACGGAGCGGATGGCGTCGTCGTTACCCGGGATCGGGTACTGCACCTCGTCGGGGTCGCAGTTGGTGTCGAGGATCGCGATGACCGGGATGCCCAGCTTGTGCGCCTCGTCGATCGCGAGGTGCTCCTTCTTGGTGTCGACGATCCAGATCGCGGACGGGGTCTTCGTGAGGTTGCGGATACCGCCGAGGCTCTTCTGCAGCTTCACGAGCTCGCGGCGCTGGATGAGGAGTTCCTTCTTCGTGTAGCCACGCGTGGTGTCGTCGAAGTCGACCTCTTCGAGCTCCTTCATGCGCGCGAGACGCTTGGAGACCGTCTGGAAGTTGGTGAGGAGTCCACCGAGCCAGCGCTGGTTGACGTAGGGCTGGCCGACGCGCTGCGCCTGCTCCTCGATCGAACCCTGGGCCTGCTTCTTGGTGCCGACGAAGAGGATGGTGCCGCCGTGGGCGACGGTCTCCTTGACGTAGTCATAGGTCTTGTCGATGTACTGGAGCGACTGCTGCAGGTCGATGATGTGGCTGCCCGAGCGCTCGGTCAGGATGAATCGCTTCATCTTCGGGTTCCAGCGACGCGTCTGGTGTCCGAAGTGCACGCCACTGTCGAGCAGCTGGCGGATGGTAACAACGGCCATGAGCCGTCTCCTTTTCTGCGCACGCCCGCGTTGTTGCACGGCACGACGCTATTTCAGTTTCTTATGACCGCCGGTCGGCGGCCAATCCTGGTGCTCTGGCACACGTCCGCCCGACCCGTGAGAACGAGTGGGGACTGGTGGAGGTGTGCCACATCCAAGGGATGCAGTGGGCACGCGTAGTCACCCCACCGTGGTGGAGTGCTGGTTTCGAGTGTAGCACCGGCCCGCGGGGCCCTC
>NZ_JAYSJZ010000048.1:0-2565 GCF_043726815.1 Lacisediminihabitans sp. | reverse complement strand
TGCAGGCGGCGCTCGTGCGGGCGCCGGGGGTGCGCGTGAGCTACATCTGGGGCGGATCTCTGAAAGACAACGAGGTCGGGCCGGCGGTCTACGCCTTCCTTGGGCAGGCGCTCGCGGCGGGCAGCTACCGTGCCGAGCCGGCGGCGACGATCGTGGGCGACGGGCTGGACGCGATCCCGGATGCCCTGGCCAAGCTGCGCGCGGGGGTGTCGGCCGCCAAGCTGGTGGTCACGGTGTGAGGGGGGTTTCGACGGCGGCTACCCGTCGTAGACGTCCTTGCGGTGACCGAGGGTAACCACCGCGATCAGCAGAACGTCATCGTGAATCGTGTAGGTGATCCGGTAGTCGCCGACTCGCACGCGAAGGCCGTCGCGACCCTGAAGGGCCTTCGCGCCGGGCGGACGCGGGCTTTCGCCGAGGAGAGCGATGGCTCCCTGAATGCGGGGGCGATCGTGCGGGTCGATGCGTCGCAGCGCCGTCACCGCCGCCGGGCGGAGCTTGATGCGGTAGCTCACTCCCAGCCCAGATCGGCCTTCACCTGAGCCCACGGGATGTTGCCACCCTCGCCGGCCATGGCCTCATCGAAGGCGGCGATGTCGTCGGCATCCTCGAGTGCTTCGATCATCCGCGCATAGCGTTCGGGGCTGATGAGCACCGCCTTTACCTTGCCGTGGCGCTCGACGAATACCGCTTCGGTCTGCGCTCGCTCGATGAGTTCGGGGAGGCGGGCACGGGCATCCGTCACGCTGATGTGCGACATGGGGTCAGTGTACATTCTGGTGGATGAAATGTACGTTTTTCTCGTGGTCGCGTCTTCTCCTCCACAGGCTCGTTTCGCGAAAGATCTTCTACTTTCGAACATACGTTCGAGGTGCGAAAATGGATGCATGGACCTCCTCACATCGACCCTCGCCGCCGCCGCGCGTGCCCTGGGTGAGGTCCGTGTCGAGGGATTGGGCCGCGCCAGCGACTCGGATCTGCTGGCTTTGATCGCCGCGGCGGCCCACAATGAGCGGGTCGCGCGGGCGCACTCGTCGCTGCTGGCCGGCGAGTTGGCGCGTCGGTCGGCTCCCGAGCTCGGGCACGCCGGCCTTGCGCAGCGCAGCGGGTACCGCACGCCGCAGAAGCTGCTCCAGGCGACGACCGGCTCGTCGGCGCGAGAGGCCGCTCACGTCACGCGCGTCGGCGGGCTGGCGCAGACGCACCCGTGGCTCGCAGTTGTTGCCGCGGCGGTCGAGACGCAGTCGGTCTCGACAGAGGCGGCCGACTCGATCCGGGCGGGGCTCGGGCAGCCGAGCGAGGCGGTACCGGCCGAACTGTTGGCTTCTGCCGCGGCTGGCCTGCTCGACGAGGCCGCGACGCTCGACGCCGATCAGGTGTTCGTGAACGCCCGCGAAGTCCGCGACCACCTGGATGCCGTGGGCATCGTCGACCGTGAGCGCGCCGCCCGCGAAGCCCGCTCGTTCGGGCTCCACCGACTGCGCGACGGCAGCGTGCGGGTCGTCTGGCACCTCGACCCGATCGAGGGCTCGGTGATCTCGGAGGTCTTCGACCGGGCCACCTCGCCGCGTCGCGGCGGGCCCCGATTCGTCTCCGACTCCGACCGCGCCCAGCAGATCGCCGACGATCCGCGCAGCACCGAGCAGCTGGCCTCCGACGTGTTCTTCGAGCTCGTCACCGCGGGCGCCGAGGTGCAGCCCGGGCAGCTACTCGGTCGCGGTGCGCCCGCGGTGCGCGTCACGATCACTGAACAGCAGCTCATCGCCCGCACCGGCCACGGCCGTCTGCAGCGCACGCAGCAGCCCGTCTCGATCGAGACGATCGAGCGACTCGCCTGCACGCAGGGCACCGTCACCGTCGTGTTCGACCAGCACGGCCAGCCGCTCGACGTCGGCCGTGAGCAGCGACTCTTCACTCCCCGCCAGCGCACCGCCCTGGCCGAACGCGACGGCGGATGCCGCTGGACGGACTGCAATCGCCCACCCACCTGGACCGAAGCGCACCACATCGACCACTGGGCCCGCGACGGCGGCCGCACCGACGTGGCCGCCGGCATCCTGCTCTGCAAGCATCACCACCTGCTGCTCCACGACCACCACTGGCAGATCGAGCGGCGAGGTTCCGACCGCTCGGAGTACTGGCTGATCCCGCCGCCCGGGAGTCTCGACCCGAGCCCTCGGATGCTGCCGAGCAGCAGTCGAGCGCTGGCCGAGCTGC
The DNA here is from genome assembly GCF_043726815.1 of Lacisediminihabitans sp. NCBI lineage: Bacteria > Bacillati > Actinomycetota > Actinomycetes > Micrococcales > Microbacteriaceae > Lacisediminihabitans > Lacisediminihabitans sp. Next base: position 348 of record NZ_JAYSJZ010000048.1, on the reverse strand, counting down.
TGGCTGGGTGAGGTGCTGACTGGCTGGCTGAGCTCCTGGCCTACCGATTCTTGGACCGTGCTTGCGCTCGAGTTACCCCGAAATCAATCAGTGCCCCTGGAGGGATTCGAACCCTAACTTCAGCCCAACCGTAGAGCGACACAGCTTGAAAAACCCCGGCAAATCAGGGCAATTCGATGACTACGGCCGCATTCGGTCTAGCTCGTTTGCCCACAAGTGTGGGCAAACCGTGGGCAAAGTCAACAGCGTTGTTAACGCCGACTGAAAACGGGGCCACTGTCGCCGATTGAAAACAGGGCCACTGTCGTGTGGTTCTAGTGTGCCTCAGTCGAGGTGGGGTGGTGGCCT
>NZ_JAYSJZ010000047.1:0-2663 GCF_043726815.1 Lacisediminihabitans sp. | reverse complement strand
ATGATTCGCCGGTGTTACAGCGGTGTCAACTGGAAGCAAACTATGCGACGAAGCCCTAACATTCAACAATGACTGCGACGCCGCTCCCGACCCGTCGGTCGGTGGAGGTGGCAGGCACACTCGTCGGGTCGGCATTCGTGCTCGCGGCCCTCGTGATCATCTGGGTGGCCCGGGTCTCCCAGGGGCGTGACCTCTACGTGAGTGAGCTCGGTGCTCCCGGCCAGCCCACCGCGCGCTGGTTCCAGGGAGCACTGCTGCTGATCGTGGTCGGCGGCAGCCTCATCGCATATGCAGCGCGCGGCATCCGCTCCCGCGTGCCTCTGCTCTCGGTCTGGGCTCCGGCGGTGTCGCTGTGGATCGGCTGCGGATTCTTCCTCGTCGCCTCCCAGGTGACCTGCACGAGCGGATGCCCTCTCCCGGTGGGGGCGAGCTTCACCTGGCAGGACTTCGTGCACACCGTTGTGGCGGTGCTCGCATTCGCCGCGGCCTGCCTCGGGATGCTGCAGGTCTCGTTCGCGGTCGGCCATCGATCCCTCGCGCGATTCTCGCTCGGCGCCGGAGTGGCCGTCGCGCTGATCGCGGGGGCGGGCGGCATCCTCTCCCTCGCCCGCTTCCAGGCGGACTTCGGCAGCAGGCTCGAGCTCGCTGCCACCACGATCGCCCTCGCCTGGCTCCTCACTCTGGGAGTGATGATGGCGGTGCGGTCGACCCGAAGCGTCGCTGTTCCGGTCGAGCAGGAGATCGCCCTGACGGTCGGCTGACGACGCTCGGTTGACGACGGTCGACTGACGGCCGTCGACTAATGACGGCCGGCGGCGACCAGCCCGAGCACCTGGTCGGCGAGCTGCACGAGCAGGTGGATCTGGTTCTCGTCGCGATCGATCCACCGGCATTCCGGCTCGGCATTGGTCGGCACGAAGTCGTCGTGCTGCTCCCAGACGAGTAGCGTGCGCTCGGCCCCGAGCACGTACTGCTGCCACCAGACCTGCCGCAGGTACGAGCGCGGGATGGATCGCCAGGCCGACTTCGTGGTCTTGATCTCGGCGAGTTCGAGGTGTCCGGTCGCGGCGATCGCTAGCCCGTCGGGGGTGGCGAGGTGCGAGGTCTCCCCGGCGGCGTGGAAGAGGGCGTCGCTCGAGACGATGCCGTAGTTGCGCTCCACCCAGCGGGCGATCTCCGGTTCGCGCGCCCGACCGTGATCCGTGTAGGCGTTGCCGCCGAAGCCGCTGCCGTTGATCTTCTCGAAGGCTACGGCCTGCACGGAAGCGGTTCCCGACAATCGTGCGACGTCGGTGGCGGTGATACCGCGGCTGCGAGCTCGAAGCCAGGCCACCCGGTCGGCTGCACGAGCGACGATGCGGTCGCGGTGATCCGGAGCCGGCTCATCCCAGAGGGAGAGCATGGGCTGGATGGTGGTCACCTCACCATTGTCTCCCGGAGCACCGTTGGCCGTCGACGCCCCTCCGCAGTAGCACTGCTGCGCTCTGAAAAGCGGGAATCATGCGAAGGAGGGCGACAACGTTCGCGCCTGCGAGGCGATTGCGCCCTCGATTGCATCGGCGGAGAGCACCTGCTGGACGACGAGCATCGACGCACCGAGGAGGCCCGCATCGTCGGCCGCGCGGGAGCGCACGATCGTGAGATGTGCGCTAGCCAGGGGAAGCGAGCGGTGATAAACCACTTCGCGTACGCCGGCGAGGAGGTGATCGCCCGCGGCGGCGAGCGAGCCGCCGAGCACGATGATCGAAGGATTGAGCAGGCTGACACAGGTGGCGAGCACCTCGCCGAGATCGCGACCGGCCTGACGGAGCGCGGCCACGGCGTCCGGGTCGCCGCGTTCGACGAGAGCGACAATGTCTCCGGCAGCAATGTCGTCCGCGCCGCTGGCTGTCAGCGCCGCGGCGATGGCTGGGGCGCCGACGAGGGCTTCGAGACACCCGATGTTGCCGCAGCGGCAGGTCACGGGAGAGCCGCGCGCAACACGCACATGCCCGCGGTCACCGGCGGCACCCATCGCACCGCGCTGCAATTGGCCGTTACCGATGATGCCCGCGCCGATGCCCGTCGCCGCTTTAATGAAGAGCAGGCCGATACCGATGCCATACAGCACAGTGCCACTGAGAGTGGTGATCGCGATCACACAGTGTCACGGCCACAGGTCCACAGCGAGCACCAGCCGCGCGGTCGGGTTGAAGGCGAATCGTGACGGCGGACGGCCACCGGATGATGCGGCCTCACCGACCGCGTGGATGAAACCGGATGCCACGAGGAAATCGACACGCATGGCGATCGTCGACCGTGCGAGACTGGCGCGGACGGCGAGCTCGGCCCGGGTGCGCGGGGTGCCGTCGAGCAGCAGTTGAAACAGGTCACCCGCGCTGGCACCGGTAACCGCCGAGCCGCTGGACGCGCTCGATTCGGTGGTGACCATGTCCTATCGATATCAGTTGCACTTCGTTCCGTCACGCCTGCCGTAGCTTGCGATAAACTATCAACTTTTGTTTGAATATCGACGACAGTGGCCGTAGCTTGTTCATCGTGGCTGCGTATCCCCTGTCCACGGACAAAACGCAGCACCGTGACCAGCATCGCCGCTCGATCTGAGGAGAACGAATGCCAACGACCCCTCCGCTTTCGCTCCAGCTCTACACCGTTCGTGAGGC
>NZ_JAYSJZ010000046.1:0-81036 GCF_043726815.1 Lacisediminihabitans sp. | reverse complement strand
CCGGGTCCGGTGAACACCCCGCTGCTGCAGGAGCTCTTCGCGAAGGATGAGGAGCGCGCCCAGCGTCGTCTCGTGCACATTCCGAAGGGCCGCTTCGCGGAGCCGGAGGAACTCGCCGCGGCCGTGGCCTTCCTCGCGAGCGACGACTCGTCGTTCATCACCGGCTCGACCTTCCTGGTCGATGGCGGCATCAGCGCCGCGTACGTCACCCCGCTGTGATGGCCGTCGCCGTGAGCGACTCCGGGGACGACTCCGGCCGTTCGAGCGTGGCGGGGGATGCGCTGTTCCGGCCGGTCAGGGCCGGCAACGCGTTCGAGGAGACGGTGTCTCGGCTGCTGCAGACGATCCGGCTCGGGATCGTCGCGCCCGGCGAGGCCCTCCCGGCCGAAAGGGACCTCGCCTCGCGGTTCTCGGTGAGCCGGGACACGGTGCGGGACGCGATCCGGTCGCTCGCCGACGCCGGCTACCTGGTCTCCCGTCGCGGCCGGTACGGCGGTACCTTCGTGGTGGACGAGCTGCCCGCGAGGAGCGCCGGTGCCGCGATCGAGGGGCTGGCGCCCCCCGCGCCGCCGACCGCGGAGCAGATCGACGACATCCTGGGCCTGCGGGAGATCCTCGAGGTGGGGGCGGCGCGGGCCGCCGCGGCGCGCTCTCTCTCGGCCGAGGAGCGGGAGGCCCTGTGGACTCGGCTCGGCGAGACGGCGGAGGCGTCCATCGCCGACTACCGTCGGCTCGACTCCCGGCTGCACCTCACGATCGGCGAACTCGCCGGAGCGCCGTCGCTCGTGCCGCTCATCGCCGACAACCGGATGCGCGTGAACGAGCTGCTCGAGAACATCCCGCTGCTTCAGCCCAACATCGAGCACTCCAACCAGCAGCACGAGGCGATCGTGATCGCGATCCTCACCGGCGACGGCACGCGCGCGGCGTCGGCCATGCAGGAGCACCTCGAGGGTTCGGCCGCCCTGTTGCGCGGGTTTCTCGTCTAGTGCTCGTCTCGCGCTCGCGAGGTCAGGTGGGCCCCCGCCGCGCGGGCGACGGCGGCGGCGATCGACTCGAGGGCCGGGGAGTCGAGCGACCACTGCTGCCAGTAGAGCGGCACGTCGACCGCGGTGTCCGCATCGAGCAGCAGGAGCCGCCCATCGGCCAAGAGCTCCGCGCTCTGGGCGTCCGGCAGCATCGCCCAGCCGAGCCCGAGCGCCGTGGCCGTGACGAATTCGGTCGACGCCGGGATGAAGTGCCTGGGCGGGCCGAGGACGTCGCCGCTGCGCGCGAGCAGGTAGCGGTCCTGCAGGCTGTCCGCGCGATCGAAGACCAGCATCGGGGCGACCGCGAGCGCCTCCACGGTCGGGCCGTGGGGCATCCACCGAGCCGCGAATCCGGGACTGGCCACAGCGCGGTACCGCATAGACCCCAGGTGGGAGACGGTGCAGCCCTGCACGGGATCCGGCTCGGAGGTGACCGCGGCCATCACGGTCCCCGCGCGCAGCAGCGCGGCGGAGTGGTCCTGGTCGGCCAGGTAGAGGTCGAAGGAGATGCCGTCCAACCCCGCGAGGGCGGGGAGCAGCCAGGTGGCGAGGGAATCCGCGTTGATCGCCAGGGGAACGCTCGTGACGGCGGTCTCGGCCGGGTTCAACGCCGCGACCGTGTCGTGCTCCAGCAGCTGCACCTGGCGTGCCAGCTTCAGAACCACGAGGCCGGAATCGGTGAGCCTCGCGGGTTTCGACCGTTGCACCAGCACCCGACCCACCTGCTGTTCGAGCGACTTGATGCGCTGGCTCACCGCGGACGGGGTCACGCGCAGGGCGCGGGCCGCCGATTCGAAGCTCCCGGTGTCGATGACGGCGGTGAGCGTCCTGAGCTGGTCGAGGGGGAGATCCATGTGAAGCAATGCTAATGAATGATAAGAAAGTTTAGTTGGACTACTTGAGGCGGGCTTCGTAGGGTTCGAGGATGCTCCTCCTCACCGTGCTCGCCGGGTTTGCCGCCGGCGGCTCCCTCATCGTGGTGATCGGCGCACAGAACGCCTTCGTGTTGAGGGTGGGTCTGCTCCGGCAGCACGTGCTGCCCGTCGTGGCGATCTGCGCGCTCTCCGACGCCGTGCTCATCTTCGCGGGGGTGGCCGGCGTCGGCGCCCTGGTGCGGGCGGCGCCCGTCGCCCTCGAGATCGCCCGGTGGGCCGGGGCGGCCTTCCTCATCGGCTATGCGGTGATCGCGGCCAGGCGGGCATTCCGGCCGGGCGCGCTCGAGGCGTCAGCGGCTCCCCGGATGTCGCTGGCGGCCGCGGCGCTCGGCTGTCTGGCGCTCACCTGGCTCAATCCGCACGTGTACCTGGACACCGTGGTGCTGCTCGGCTCGCTGGCCGCCACGCACGGTGACGGCGGACGCTGGCTGTTCGGCATCGGCGCAGCGGCGGCCAGTGCGGTCTGGTTTTCGGCGCTTGGCTTCGGCGCCCGGTTTCTCGCCCCGTTGTTTGCGAGGCCCGTGGCGTGGCGGGTGCTCGACGGTGCGATCGCCGTCCTCATGCTGACGCTGGGGGTGAGCCTGCTCGTCCCCCGATGACCGACGGCTACGGCGTGGGCGGAGGAGTCTTCGCGCGGCGCGGCACCCGAGGTGTCCTGGTGGAGGGTCTCGCGGACGGCAGGACCTCGGTCTCGGCGTTCGAGGACGTGGCCGGGGTTGCCGCCGGCGCTGTCGCCGCCGGCCTCGTCGTCGCGGGCTTCGTCGCGGTCGGCGAAGTCGCCGCCTTGCTCGCGGAGGTCGCGGGCAGCACCTTGGTCTCGGAGGCCACGGGCAGGACCTTGGTCGCCGAGTCTGTGTTCACAGCCTCGGCGGTCTTTGTGGGGTCGGGCGTCATGGCCGGCTCGGGCGTCTTTGCCGGTGCGGGCGTGGTGCTCGCGGAGGGAGTTGCTGCGGCAGGCGCGGGCGCGACGGCCGAGGGTGCCTTCGCCGTAGCAGCGGGGGCCGTGGCCGCCGGGGTGGCCGGAGTCGGTGCGACGGTCGCGAGCGAGGTGGTGGGGGTGCCGGCCGCCGGGGTCTCGCCCCAAGGCCCGACGCTCGGACCGGTAGACGGACCGACCGGAGGGGTGGCCGCCGGCTTCGCGGGCTTCGGCGGTTCGTGGCGGGCCACGTAGAGCTGGGCGGCGTGAGTGGCCACGAGCAGGAAGCGGACGAGGAGGAAGATCAGCCCGATCGCCACCGAGAGGAAGAGCAGCATGAAGAACGCCCACACGGCAACGCCGAGCAGCCCCGCGAAGCCGAAGCCCATGTCCTGGATGTTGGGGATTAAGGGGTTGTGCATGCCTACTCCTCTAGCTCGTCAGCATCACGAGACTGTTCGATTATGGTGCCCACGGCGATCGCGACGGTCGCCGCCCAGCTGATCCACATGAGGATGAGCCGCCAGTCCCGAGGGCCGCGTCGCGTGGTCTGGAGCGTGCTCCAGCCTCCGAGAATCGCGCTGATCAGAGTGCCGCTGAAAATGAACTTGCGCATGACCGCCTCCCCACTGTGGTGGGTTCAACGCTACCCCGTCACCGGGAAAGCGCACACCCGGGCATAGAGTTGACTGCCGAGAAGCGGCGAGCCGGTCGAAGGGGTGCGATGCGTACAGCGATCCTGGGCGCGGCACTCGTGGTTGTGGGCCTGGTCGCGGTGGCCGTCGGCATCCTCCCCGTGCCGGATGCCCTGGCGATTGCCGACCGGGTCTGGCCGATCCTGCTCTTCGTGATCGCGATCACCGTGGTCACGGAGCTCGCGGCCGCCGCCGGGCTCTTTCGCGCGGTGGCCGAGCGCACCGCCAAATGGGGAGCCGGTCGGGCCTGGCTGCTCTGGCTGCTCGTGCTCGGGCTTGCCGTGCTCAGCACGATCTTCCTCTCCCTCGACACGACGGCGGTGCTGCTTACCCCGGTCGTGGTGATCCTGGCCCGGCATGTCGGTCTGTCGCCCCTACCGTTCGCGCTCACCACGGTGTGGATAGCGAACACCGCGTCGCTCCTGCTCCCCGTCTCCAATCTCACCAACCTGCTCGCCGAACACGAACTGGTGGGGATCGGCCCGCTCGAGTTCGCCGCTCTGATGGCCGCGCCCGCCGTGGTGTCGATCGTGATCCCCGCCGCCATCCTGTTCATCGTCTACCGCAAGGACCTCATCGCACGCTACGAGCCGAAGGCGAGCCGTGAGGTGGAGGACCGCGTGCTGCTCATCGCCAGCGGCGTGACCGTGGCGGTGCTGATGCCGCTGCTCGTTTCCGGAATCCCCGTGTGGATGCCCGCCCTGGGCGCCGCGCTGGTGCTCGGCGGGTTCTTCCTCGTGCGTCGACCCGCCGTGATCCGCTTCGGCCTGCTGCCCTGGCAGCTCGTGCTGCTCGCGGCCGGGCTCTTCCTCGTGGTGGAGGCCGCCCATTCTCTGGGGCTCGGCACCCTGCTCGCGGCGATCTCCGGCACCGGGCACGATCCGCTGAGCCTGCTGCAGCTGTCGGCGACCGGCGCCCTCGGCGCCAATGCGATCGACAATCTCCCGGCGTACCTCGCGCTCGAGCCCGTCGCGGGCGACCCGGTGCGTCTCGCCGCCCTGCTCATCGGGGTGAACGTCGGCCCGCTCATCACCCCGTGGGCCTCGCTCGCCACGCTGCTCTGGCACGAGCGGCTCAAGGCGCTCGACGTGCACTTCTCCTGGGCCCGATACTGCCTGCTCGGGCTCATCGCCGCGCCGCTCACGGTGGTGGCGGCGACACTCGCCCTCTCTCTGGCGCACCCCGCCTGAGTGCGGCCACGAGGGGAAGTCGTCGTATTCGGCCGTCGGTCGTGCCTGAGGGCAAGCTGGTAAGAAACTGGGAAACTGACCGATCGGACAGTGCCTGACCGATCGGTCAGATAGGTTCGCAGGATGTCCACCTCGTCCGAAGACCTGCGCGCGATCGCGCTCGGCGAATTCGCCACCGCCGGCTACTCGGCAACCTCGCTGCACCGCATCGCCGACATCGCGGGGCTGTCCAAGTCGAGTGTGCTCTACCACTTCTCCTCGAAGGAGACCCTGCTCGAGGCCGCCGTCGCCCCGGCGATCGATCGGATGGAGCAGATTCTCGAGGGTCTCGAGTCCACCAGCCTCGCCGCGGAGGGCCGCGGCGCCTTCCTCGTCGAGTTCGTCGACTTCATCCTGCAGTACCGCCGCGAGGTGCACATCTTCATCAACCAGGGTCCGTCGCTCGTCGCCGTGCCGGTGATCGACCGCGCAAACGACCTCGTGCGCCGCCTTGCCGCCTTCTTCGCGGCCAACACCGCGTCGCTCGAGGAGAAGATGCGCTTCGGCATCGCCCTCGGCGGTGCCGCCTACATGCTCTGCACCGAGGATTCCCTCGCCCTGCAGTCGGCACCCCTCGACGAGACCAGGGCCGCTCTCGTCGCCATCCTCACCGGGCTCCTGTCGCCGGTGGACGCTACGCAGAAAATCGAGGACTGATCGTGGCCACTCTCCTGTATCGGCTCGGCCGGTTCTCCTACCGTCGGGCCTGGATCGTGATCGGCGTTTGGATCGCGCTCTTCGTGGGCGTGCTCGGCGGCAGCGTGGCCCTCGGCGGCCAGACCCAGGAGTCCTTCGCGATCCCCGGCACCGAGTCCCAGAACGCCCTCGACCGTCTGGACGCCGTCTTCCCGGCGGTCGCGGGGGCGAGCGCGCAGGCCGTCGTCGTGGCCCCGAAGGGCCAGTCGGTCGACAGCCCGGCCTCCACCGCGGCGATCGAGAAGATGGATGCCGCGATCGAGAAGATCCCGGGAATCGACTCCGTGCTCAGCCCCTTCTCGCAATACGCGGGCAGCGCCATCACCGCGGACAAGAACATGGCTCGTTCCCAGATCCAGTTCACCGGGGCGTCGAGCGACGTGAAGCCGGGCACCCTCACGGCGCTCAAGGCCACGGCCTCGATCGCTGAGGATGCCGGGCTCACCGTGGCCTTCGGCGGCCAGGTCTTCCAGGACAACACCTTCGGAATCACCATCACCGAGGTCTTCGGCCTGCTCTTCGCCGCCGTCGTGCTGCTGATCACGTTCGGGTCGCTCATCGCGGCCGGCATGCCCCTGCTCTCCGCCATCCTCGGCGTGGGCATCGTCATCGGCGGCATCAGCGCGATCTCCGCGTTCACGACGGTGTCGAGTTCTGCGCCGCTTCTCGCCCTGATGATCGGCCTCGCGGTCGGCATCGACTACTCGCTCTTCATCCTCTCGCGGCACCGCAACCAGCTGGCCAACGGCGAGGACCCGGAGGAGTCCGCGGCCATCGCCGTCGGCACCGCGGGAAGCGCCGTGGTGTTCGCCGGCGTCACCGTCATCATCGCCCTTCTCGGCCTGCTTGTCGTCGGCATCCCGTTCCTCAGCGTGATGGGGGTCGGTGCGGCCTTCGCCGTGCTGGTCGCCATCGGCGTGGCGACGACCCTCGTGCCCGCGCTGCTCGGCCTGATCAAGGGACGGCTCACCCCGAAGCCCGGGTCGCGGGCCTACCGCCGAGCCACCATGCACGAGGAGGGAAGCAAGCCCACGATGGGCCTGCGCTGGGTGAAAGGCGTGATGAAGCGGCCAGTGCTCGCGACCCTCGCGGTCGTGGCGATCCTCGGCACCCTCGCCATCCCCGCCCTGAGCCTCACGCTCAGCCTGCCCGACGGCGGCTCCGAGCCCAAGGGGTCCACCCAGCGGCAGGCCTACGAGCTCATCAAGGAGGGATTCGGCCCCGGCTACAACGGACCGCTCATCGTCGCGGTCGACATCACCCAGACCACGGCGATCCAGGACGACCTGGCCGCCATCGGCAAGAAGCTCGGCACCCTCAAGGACGTGAGCTACGTGAGCATGGGGATTCCGGATGCGGGACTCGACACCGCGATCATCCAGGTGATCCCGTCCAGCGCACCGGACGCGACCCAGACCAAGGCTCTCGTCCAGTCGATCCGGGATCTCGCGCCGTCGATCGAGAGGCAGTACTCGACCCCGATCTTCGTCACCGGCGCGACCGCGGTGGGCATCGACATCTCCAACCGGCTCTCGGCCGCCCTCATCCCGTTCGGACTCATCGTGGTTGGCCTCTCGATCGTGCTGCTCATGATGGTGTTCCGCTCGGTGCTCGTGCCGATCAAGGCGGCGCTCGGGTTCCTGCTCTCGGTGATCGCCTCGTTCGGCGTCGTCGTGGCGATCTTCCAGTGGGGATGGCTCGGCGACCTCCTCAACGTGGAGAACCCCGGCCCCATCCTGAGCTTCATGCCCATCCTGCTCATGGCGGTGCTCTTCGGCCTCGCCATGGACTACGAGGTGTTCCTCGTCTCCGGCATGCGCGAGGAGTTCGTGCGCACCGGCAACGCCCGCGAGTCCGTGAGCCGCGGGTTCGCCAACGGTGCGCGCGTGGTGACGGCGGCGGCCCTCATCATGTTCTTCGTCTTCTTCGCGTTCGTGCCGGAGGGCTCGGGCACCATCAAGCCGATCGCCCTCGGTCTCGCGGCCGGAATCGCCTTCGATGCGTTCCTCGTGCGCATGACCCTGGTGCCGGCCATCATGACCTTGCTCGGGCGGGCCGCCTGGTGGATGCCCGCGTGGCTGCAGCGGATCCTTCCGAACATGGACATCGAGGGCGAGCACCTGCGGGAGCACCGGGAGGCCGTGGTCTGGGCTCTCGACCAGCGCGGCTCCTCGATCAGCGCCGAGGACCTGGTGGCCGGTTCGGCCGAGCGACGCGTCGGCCCGCTCAGCATCGCGGTCGCGCCAGGTTCGCTCGTTCTCGCGAGCGGTGACCCGACAGACCGCCGGCTGCTCGGCGCGACCATCGCGGGCCGCCTCGACCCGGTCGACGGCCGGCTGCAGGTGGCCGGGCATCCGCTGCCCTCTGAAGCGGGGAGGGTCTCGCGACTCGTCGCGATGGCGGACATCGGTGGCCTCGAACGCACCGAGACCTCGGTGACCCTCGGCGAGCTCCTCGAGGAGCGCGTGGCGCTGACCCAGCCCTGGTACCGCTTCGCACGTCGTCGACACCGTGTGGCCCGGTGGATCGCGCGCATCAACTCCGTGCTCGCCGAGGTCGCCCCGGCCGACGCGGTGCCGGTGAGCACCGCATCCACCCTGCAGCAGTTGCCCCAGCGGGAGCGTGCAGTGGCACTCGCGAGCGTCGCCCTCGCCGAGGGCACGCCGGTCGTGATCCTCGACCAGCTCGACAGCTTCGCGCTGTCGGCAGACGAGGCCGACTTCCTGCGCGCCCTGTGCCTGCTCGCCCCGGCTACGGCCACGCTCGTGCTCGGCACCCCCGCCGCGGTGCGAGCGCCCACCTCCCTCGCGATCGACGGTCGACCCCTGGTCACCGTCGACCTCGCCTCGCTCGACGCCAGAGGAGTACTCCAGTGAGCCAGTCAGTCACCCCGGTCGGCCGCAGAAGGTGGCTGCGCACGGCGGCCGTCGCCGCCGTCGTGGTCGTTCCGCTCGCCTTCGCCGGGCTCTTCGTCGGCGCCCTCTCCAATGCCGACAAGGCGGTCGACCGCATTCCCGCGGCCATCGTCAACAGCGACAAGCTCGTCTACACGACGGCCGCCGACGGCACGAAGTCGCCGGTCTTCGCCGGGCGCCAACTCGTGACGGAGCTCACGGGCAGCAGCAAGGGCTTCGACTGGACAATCACCAACGCGGCGGACGCCAAGAAGGCGCTCGCCGAGGGCAAGGTCGACGCCATCCTCACCGTTCCCAAGGACTTCTCCACGTCGATCCTCTCGCTCAGTTCGACCAGCCCGAAACAGGCAGACCTCGCCATTCACACGGATGACGCGCACAGCTACCTCACCGGCGCGGTCGCGCAGGCGGTCGGCGACGGCATGGTCAACACCTTCGGCAAGACGATCACGGAGCAGTACATCTCGGGCATCTACAAGAGCGTCGGCACCCTCGGCGGCTCGCTGAGCACGGCGGCGACCGGGGCGGGCGCCCTGTCGAGCGCGGCGACCAGCCTCAGCGGCGGGCTGTCTTCCCTGTCCGGTGGCGCGGCATCCGCCCAGTCCGGCGCGGCATCCCTCTCGAGCGGCATCGCGAAGTACACCGCGGGCGTCGACTCGCTCAGCAAGGGACTCGGCACGCTGAACGCGGGCGCGGCGAGCCTCGGCCAGCTCGGCCAGGGCATCTCGAACTACACCGGCGGCGTCTCGCAGCTCTCGGCCGCCCTCGTCGCGGCGAACACCGACCTGCAGAACGGCGTGCCGGGTGCCGAGGCCACGATCAACGCCATCAGCGGCCAGCTCGCGCAGGCGGCGGCCGGCGGATCGGCGCTGACCCAGCAGGCCACCGGCGCCCTCGGCGGAATCCAGTCGGGCATCGGGCAGAGCGCGGGGGGTGCCGCGAAGCTGGCGGCCGGGTCGGCGGGCCTCCGCTCGGGCGCGAGTTCGCTCGCGGGCGGAATCGGCAGCCTCTCCAGCGGCGCGGCGTCGGCCTCGTCCGGGGCGAGTCAGCTCGCCACCGGCGTCACCCAGCTCGCGACCGGCCTCAAGTCGGGCGCCGACCAGCTGCCGGCGAGCGATAGCCGACAGGCGGCCGCCTCGGCGAAGGTGGCCTCCGATCCGGTCTCGCTCACGGTGACCAGGGACAACAAGATCGCCGACATCGGGCAGGTGATCGCCACCTTCTTCGTGCCGCTCGGGCTCTGGGTGGGCGCCCTCGCGGTGTTCCTGGTGCTGCGGCCGGTGACCCGGCGGGCTCTCACGTCCAGCGCGGCGAACGGACGCCTGCTGTTCTCGACCCTCGCCCGGGCGAGCGCCATCACGATCGCTCAGGCGCTGCTGCTCGTGGGGCTGCTGCACCTGAGCCTCGGCGTGGCCTGGTCCTCGCTGCCGGCCACCCTCGGCTTCGCCGTGCTGATGTCGCTCGCGTTCACGGCCTTTCACTACCTGCTCAGCCTGTGGCTGGGCCGCGCGGGGCTCGTCGTGTCGCTCCTCGCGCTCGCCATCCAGGTGACGTCGACCGGCGGGCTGTATCCGGTGGAGTTGCTCGCCACTCCGTTCCAGTGGGTGAGCCCGTTGCTTCCGCTCACCTACGGGGTGCAGGGGATGCAGGGGATCATCGCCGGGGGATCCGTCGGACCGGTGGTCGCGGCGGCTCTGACCCTCGCGGGGTTCGGGGTGGGCAGCGTGCTCGTGTCCCTCGTCGCCATCCGTCGGTCGCGACGGGCGCTCGCCCTCGGGCTCGCGCCGGTGCCGGCCTGATGCGGCCTCAGGCCGCGTCGTAGGCCTGGCGGAGCCAACCGAGGAGTTGCCCGTCGAGCTGGTCGGGGGAGGTGACGCGCACGCGGTGGGTGACCATCGAGTTCCAGCTCCCGGACGGCTCGAGGCGCGCGTCGTCATCGGCCCGGGGGAGTTTGAGGCCCAGGTCGAGGCGGTCGCCCGTCACCTGCACGATCGCGAACTTCTTCGTGCCCTTGAGCAGGCTGAGGTAGGTGTTGGTGGGGGCAACGGAGACCGGGCCGAACTCGCCCGCCCGAGTCAGGATCTCCTCGTAGGTCGTGCGCCAGCGCGCCTTCGACCCGTCGAACTGCCTGTCGATTTTCTCGCTCGAGGTGAGCCCGGCGCCCGCCATCACGCCGAGCGTTGCGACGATCGCCATCGCGTGCCCCTGGCCGAGACCGTAGTCCGCCTTGAGCCACGCCACGATCTGCCCGGTCTTCACGCCCGGCTCGAGCAGGCCCTTCTCCGCCGCACGGGCTCGGAAGTCGTCTGGTCCGAGCCCGGTCTTGGCCCTGATGCTGTCCAAATACGCCTGGAATGACATGGTCCGCACTGTACCAGCGTGGTCCGAGGCGGCGGAGATCGGTCTCGCGGCGGGAGTTGCGCGCTCGCGGCGGGAGTTGCGCGAGGGCGGGCGGGGCATCCGGGCTCCTCGTTCCGGCCCGGCGGCGGGGATCCGGTCTCGCGGCGGGAGCAATCGCACCCGACGGCGGGGATACCGCCTCGCGGCGGGAGGCGTGTCTCCCTCCGCGGGGTAGTTTCCCCGCCGCGACGAGTTCGGCGATGCCGTTTCTCCCGCCGCGATGCAGCTTCTCCCGCCGCGAGCGGATAGCCGGGAAGGGATAGCCGGGAAGGGGTAGCCGGGAGGGGATAGCCGGAGGGTCAGCGGTCGTTGGGGCGGAGGGCCGTGATCGCGCGACGACCGGCCCGCCTAAGCAGCCCCGGGTAGCCGGCGGTGGAGCCCCGGCCGCGGTGAACCGTGCTTTCCGCGCCGAGCTTCGCCTTGGCGAAGTCCAGGGTCTCGCGCAGCATGTTGAGGCGTTCCTGCTCGGTGCGGGCCTTTCGAGTGTTCACCTCGGCCACGACCTGGCCGGTCCAGTTCTGGGCCGCCAGGTACTCGAGCACCTCCGCGACGGGTTCCCTTCCGTAGCCGGGCAGGAGGTGCTCGTCAAAGATCTGGCCCTCGTCCTGCGAGCCCGAGCCGTCGCACAGGTGCACGTGCCGCAGCCGCGTCCCCATCGCGAGGGCGAGCTCGAGCGAGTCGCGCCCCGCGAGGGAGGCGTGCGAGAAGTCGAGGGTCATCGAATCGCAGTCCATGAGGGTGGGGTCGTAGCCGGGGGAGTACGCCTTGAGGCTCTTGCCCCGCACCTTCCACGGGAACATGTTCTCCACGGCGACCTCCACGCCGTAGACGCCGGCCGTCTGGCGCACCATCCGCAGGAAGTCCTGAGCGTAGGTCGCCTGCCAGCGGAACGGTGGATGCACCACCACCGCGGTCGCGCCGACCGCGCGGGCGAGCTCCGCCGACTTCTCCAGCTTCACCTGCGGGTCTCGTCCCCAGACGAAGTGGGTGAGCAACAACACCGGCGCGTGGATGGACATGATCGGCATCTCGTACTTCGCCGACAGCGCGAGCAGGGCATCCGCATCCTGCGTTCCCTCGTCGTTGCTGACCATGATTTCGACGCCGTCGTAGCCCGCGAGCCTGGCGAGCCGAAAGGTGTGCTCTGTGGCCAGCGGGTAGACACACGACGTGCTCATGCCAACGCGAATCATCGTGACGATTCTATTGTTCGCTGGCTGAACGGCTGATGTCTAAAGCCAGTCCCTGCGCTTAAAGCTGAGATACAGGCCGAGGGAGGTCACGGCGATGAGGCCGATCGACATCCAGACGCCCCACGCGGTGCCGAACCCGACGAACTGGAGGTTCTGGCCGAAGAAGCCGGTGATCGCGGTCGGCACCGCGATGATCGCGGCCCAGCTCGTGACCTTCTTCATGATGAGGTTCATCCGGTTGCTCTGGATGCTGAGGTTGGTCTCCAGGATCGTGGTCACGAGATCCCGCAGCGACTCCGTCCACTCCGTGGCCCTCAACACGTGGTCGTAGACGTCCTGGAAGTACGGCCCCATCTCGGCGTCGACGGCGTCGAGATCGCGCCGGAGGAGGGTGTTGACGACCTCCCGCATCGGCAGCACAACCCGGCGCAGCAGCACGAGGGACTTGCGGAACTCGAATGACCTCTTCTGTACCTCCTTGTCGCGCGGGCGCTCGTCGAAGAGCGCGTCCTCGAGCAGCTCGACGGCGCCGTCCAGCTGCTGCACCGTCTCGAAGTGCCCGTCGACGATCTCGTCGAGAAGGCCCCAGAGCAGGAACCCCACGCCATGCTGGGCCAGGTCCCCGTCGTTGTCCCAGCGGGCTACCACGCGCGACATGTCGAAGTCCGGATCGTGCACGGTGACCAGCGCGTGCGGGGTCACAAACGCCTTGATCTCGTGGGTGGTGAGCTCGCCGGTGTCGTTGTCCAGGCTCACCGCGTAGGCGGCGAGGAACAGGTGCGTGTCGTAGCGGTCCAGCTTGGGGCGCTGGTACGAATGCACGGCATCCTCGACCGCCAACCGGTGCAGCCCCAGCTCCTCCTCGATGACGGCGAGATCCTGCTCGGTGGGCGAGACGAAGTCGGCCCAGATCACGCAGCCCTTCGTCGCGATGTGATCGGAGATTTCCTCGACGGGAAACCCCTCCTGTTTCATCGCCCCATTGCGGTAGAGCCGGGTAGTCACCATGCGAGCAATGCTAGTTTGCGCGCGGCTGATAAGTTTGACGTGGCTTACCGAAGAGGTGCGCGGCATCACGACGACGAGAGTAAGCGGATACATGACCGACACAGCGAGCGCGATCCCGACCGGCGAATACGACTTCGTGGTCGTGTCGAACCGCCTGCCCGTCGACCGGGTGATCGAGGCGGATGGCACGGCGAGCTGGGCGCGTTCGCCCGGCGGACTCGTCACGGCCCTCGAGCCGGTGATGCGCCAGCACGAGGGAGCCTGGATCGGCTGGGGCGGCCAACCCGACCTCGAGTTCGAGCCGTTCGACAGCGAGGGCATCCGCGTGGTGCCGGTGCCGCTGAGCGCCCACGACCTCGAGAACTACTACGAGGGCTTCTCGAACGACACCCTCTGGCCGCTCTACCACGACGTGATCAACCCGCCCACCTACCACCGAGACTGGTGGGAGAGCTACATCGACGTGAACCAGCGATTCGCGAATGCGACGGCCGCGGCATCTGCGATCGGGGCCGTCGTGTGGGTGCAGGACTACCAGTTGCAGCTCGTGCCGAAGATGCTGCGCGAGCTTCGTCCCGACCTCACCATCGGCTTCTTCAATCACATTCCGTTTCCGCCATATGGCATCTATTCGCAGTTGCCGTGGCGGGCACAGATCGTGGAGGGACTGCTCGGCGCCGACGTCATCGGCTTCCAGCGGGTGGCCGACGCGAGCAACTTCCAGCGGGCCGTGCGCCGGCTCAAGGGATACCTGACGAAGGGCACCCAGATCGAGGTGCCGCTCGTCGACGATTCTCCGGGGGTTCGCGTCTTCGGCCCGATCAAGCGGCAGGGGTCGTTCCGCACGGTCGTGGCGAAGTCCTTCCCCATCTCGATCGACGCCGCGAGCTTCGAGGCGCTCGCCCGCACGCGCGAGGTGCAGGATCGCGCACGCCAGATCCGCGCCGACCTCGGAAACCCCAAGACCGTGATGCTCGGAGTCGACAGGCTCGACTACACCAAGGGCATCGGCCACCGTCTCAAGGCGTACGGCGAACTGCTCGCCGAGGGCCGACTCAATGCCGAGGACGTGACGCTGGTGCAGGTGGCCAACCCGAGCCGCGAGCGGGTGCAGGCCTACATGGCGCTGCGGGACGAGATCGAGCTGACGGTCGGCCGCATCAACGGCGACTACGGCACGATCGCCCACGTGCCGATCAGCTACCACCACCACGGGTACCCGCGGGAGGAGATGGTGGCGCTCTACCTCGCCGCGGACGTCATGCTCGTGACGGCCCTGCGCGACGGGATGAACCTCGTCGCCAAGGAGTACGTGGCCTGCCGCTTCGACGAGGACGGCGTGCTCATCCTCAGCGAGTTCGCCGGTGCCTCCGACGAACTCAAGCGCGCCCTGCTCATCAACCCGCACGACATCGACGGGCTCAAGGAGACGATCCTGCAGGCGATCGCGATGCCAAAACGCGACCGATCCGCACGGATGCGCTCCCTGCGCCGTCGGGTGCTCGAGAACGACGTGTCGCGCTGGTCGACGGAATTCCTGCGGGTGCTCGAGAGCCGGGCGCACCACGGATCAGAGGGACACGCATTCATCTAATGGTCGACGTCGACACACCACCGAACTTCTCCCGACTGCCAGAACCCTTCGTGGGGGCGTTGCGCGAACTCGCGCGCACCAGGCGGCTGCTCGTCGCCCTCGACTTCGACGGCACGCTCGCTCCGGAGGTGGACGACCCGGAGGCCGCCCGCGCGCTCCCGGAGGCCCGGGCGGCGGTGCTTCGCCTCAACGCGATGCCGAACACCCGCGTCGCCCTCGTGTCCGGTCGGGCGCTGGCCAGCCTCATCCAGGTCTCCGGCCTGCCGGACTCCGTGCTGCTCGTCGGGTCGCACGGGATCGAGTTGCGTCTCGACTCGCCAGACGACCAGATCGGGCTCAACACCGCCGAGTTCACGCGCGTCGGTGTGCTGGGCGACGTGCTCGGCGAGGTCGCCGACTCGATCGACCAGGTCTGGCTCGAGCCGAAGCCGGCCGGCTTCGCCCTGCACACCCGCCTCGCGACGGCTCACGACAGCCGGATCGCGCACCTTGTCGCGCTCAGCGAGACGGCGGCGGAGCTCGACGACCTCACGGTGCGCGAGGGCAAGAACGTTCTCGAATTCTCAGTGCGCTCCACCACCAAGGGCGAGGCTCTGGAGCACCTTCGGGAGTACACGAAGGCGACAGCCGTGTTCTACGCGGGCGATGACGTCACCGACGAGGACGCCTTCGCGGCACTCGGCGCCGACGACGTGGGGCTCAAGAGCGGCGAGGGACCCACCCTCGCGAACTTCCGGGTGCCAGGGCCCATCGACGTCGCCCGCGCCATCAACCTCCTCGCCGACCTTCGCGAAGGCGACGTGCACGAGCAGTAGGCGTCGGCATCCGCCCGCTCGCACCGCCGCTCCCGTGCTGCGTCGCCCGCCCGTCATCCCCGCCGAAAACGCAGGACAATCGGGGTCGGGTGCCGTCGGGGGCCGCGGAATGGCTCCGTCGGCCGCGGATCTCCTGCGTTTTCGGTGGCGGGATGTGGCGGAGAGCGGCGGAAAGCACGGGCGGCGGAGTTCTAGACTCGTTACATGCCCGAAACAGTTGACTGGAAGCCGCGTTCGCGTGTTGTAACCGACGGAATCGAAGCCATGACCTCGCGCGGGATGCTGCGCGCGGTGGGGATGGGCGACGACGACTGGGACAAGCCCCAGATCGGCATCGCGAGCTCGTGGAACGAGATCACACCCTGCAACCTGTCCCTCGACCGCCTCGCGCAGGCCTCCAAGGAGGGAGTGCACTCCGGCGGCGGCTACCCGCTGCAGTTCGGCACAATCTCCGTCTCGGACGGCATCTCGATGGGCCACGAGGGCATGCACTTCTCGCTGGTGAGCCGCGAGGTGATCGCCGACTCGGTCGAGGTCGTGATGCAGGCGGAACGTCTCGACGGCTCGGTGCTGCTGGCCGGCTGTGACAAGTCGCTGCCCGGCATGCTCATGGCGGCGGCGCGGCTCGACCTCGCCTCGGTGTTCCTCTACGCCGGATCGATCGCCCCCGGCTGGGTGAAGCTCAGCGACGGCACCGAGAAGGACATCACCATCATCGACTCGTTCGAGGCCGTGGGCGCGGTGCGCGCCGGCCGGATGAGCGAGGCGGATGCCAAGCGCATCGAGTGTGCCTTCGCCCCCGGCGAGGGTGCCTGCGGCGGCATGTACACCGCGAACACCATGGCCAGCGTGGCCGAGGCGCTCGGGATGGCCCTGCCGGGCTCCACGAGTCCGGCCGCGGCGGATCGCCGCCGCGACTACTTCGCGCACAAGAGCGGCGAGGCCGTCGTCAACCTGCTCCGGCTCGGGATCACCACCCGCGACATCCTCACCAAGGACGCCTTCGAGAACGCGATCGCCGTGGCGATGGCCCTCGGCGGGTCCACCAACGTCGTGCTGCACCTGCTCGCCATAGCGCACGAGGCGGAGGTTGACCTCACCCTCGCCGACTTCAACCGCATCGGCGACACCGTGCCGCACGTGGGAGACCTCAAGCCATTCGGCCGGTTCGTGATGAACGACGTGGACCGCCAGGGCGGCATCCCGGTGCTCATGAAGGCCCTGCTCGACGCCGGCCTGATCCACGGGGAAGCGCTCACCGTCACGGGTCGCACCGTGGCCGAGAACCTCGCCGAGCTCGATCCAGAGCCGCTCGACGGCACGGTGCTGCGCACGCTTGACAACCCCATTCATCCCACCGGCGGACTCACGATCCTGCACGGCTCGCTCGCGCCGGAGGGCGCGGTCGTGAAGACGGCCGGTTTCGACGCCAAGGTGTTCGAGGGACCGGCCCGCGTGTTCGAGCGCGAACGCGAGGCGATGGACGCCCTCACCGCCGGGGGCATCGCCGCCGGCGACATCGTGGTGATCCGCTACGAGGGTCCCAAGGGCGGTCCGGGCATGCGCGAGATGCTGGCGATCACCGCGGCCATCAAGGGCGCCGGGCTCGGCAAGGATGTACTACTCTTGACTGACGGACGATTCTCAGGCGGCACAACCGGACTGTGTATCGGCCACATAGCACCCGAAGCGGTGGACGCTGGTCCCATCGCCTTCGTGCGCGATGGTGATCTAATACGGGTCGATATCGCAGCTCGCTCGCTCGACCTACTCGTCGAACCGACGGAGCTCGCAGCTCGCCGCTCTGGCTGGGCTCCGCTTCCCCCGCGCTATACCCGTGGCGTTCTCGCAAAGTACTCGAAGCTCGTGCACTCCGCTGCGGAGGGCGCGGTCACCGGGTAGCTTCGTGCCCTCACTATTCGTGCCTGAAACCTCAAGGAAGTCCTGATGTCCACGGAATCGATCCCGGTGCCCACCGCGGCCAAGGCCCCCGGCCCGGCCGAGCGGCACGCCGCCCCGGAAGTGCTCAACGGCTCGGCGGCCATTCTGCGCTCGCTCGAGAACCTCGGCGTCACGGACGTCTTCGGCCTCCCGGGCGGGGCGATCATGCCGTTCTACGACGAGCTAATGTCGTCCACGGCGATCCGCCACATCCTGGTGCGGCACGAGCAGGGCGCCGGCCACGCCGCCGAGGGCTACGCCTCGGCCACCGGACGCATCGGCGTCGCCATCGCGACCTCCGGGCCCGGCGCCACCAACCTCGTCACGGCGATCGCCGACGCCTACATGGACTCGGTGCCGCTGCTGGCGATCACCGGCCAGGTGTTCTCCACCCTGATGGGAACCGACGCCTTCCAGGAGGTCGACATCGTGGGAATCACGATGCCGATCACCAAGCACTCCTTTCTCATCACCCGCCCGGAGGACGTGCCGGCGACGATCGCCGCGGCGATCCACATCGCGCCGACCGGGCGCCCGGGACCGGTGCTCGTGGACGTGACGAAGGACGCCCAGCAGGGCGTCGCGCCGTTCATCTGGCCGCCCAAGGTCGACCTGCCCGGCTACCGGCCGGTGACGAAGGCGCACGGCAAGCAGATCCAGGCGGCCGCGCAGCTGCTCGCCGAGGCGAAGCGCCCCGTGTTCTACGTGGGCGGCGGTGTGGTGCGGGCGAAGGCGAGCGCCGAGCTGCTCAAGCTCGCCGAGCTCGTGGGCGCCCCCGTCGTCACGACGCTCATGGCCCGCGGCGCGTTCCCGGACTCCAACCCCCTCAACCTCGGCATGCCCGGGATGCACGGAACGGTTCCCGCGGTTCTCGCGATCCAGGAATCCGACCTGCTCATCTCCCTCGGGGCGCGCTTCGACGACCGGGTCACCGGCAAGCCGAGCGAGTTCGCGCCCAACGCCAAGGTCGTCCATGTCGACATCGACCCCGCCGAGATCTCCAAGATCCGGATGGCCGATGTTCCCATCGTCGGCGATGCCAAGGACGTCATCGCCGACCTCACGGTCGCGTTCGCGCAGGCCACGAAGAGCACCCCGTCCGACCTCTCCGACTGGTGGGTTCGGCTCGACAAGCTGAGGGAGCAGTTTCCGCTCGGCTACGACGAGCCGGACGACGGGCTGCTCTCGCCGCAGTACGTGATCGAGCGCATCGGCCAGATCACCGGCCCGGAGGCGATCTATGCCAGCGGCGTCGGCCAGCACCAGATGTGGGCCGCCCAGTTCATCAAGTACGAGCGGCCCAACTCCTGGCTCAACTCGGGGGGAGCGGGCACGATGGGCTACGGCCTGCCGGCCGCCATGGGGGCGAAGGTCGCGGAACCGGAGCGCACGGTCTGGGCTATCGACGGTGACGGCTGCTTCCAGATGACCAACCAGGAGCTCGCCACCTGCACGATCAACAAGATCCCGATCAAGGTCGCGATCATCAACAACTCCTCGCTCGGCATGGTGCGCCAGTGGCAGACCCTGTTCTACGACGGGAGGCACTCGTTCACCGACCTCAACACCGGCCACGACACGGTGATGATCCCGGACTTCGTGAAGATGGCGGACGCGTATGGCGCCCTCGGCATCCGGGTCACCAGGAAAGAAGACGTGGATGCCGCGATCAAGCTGGCCAACGAGACCAACGACCGACCGGTGGTGATCGACTTCATCGTGAGTCGGGACTCGATGGTCTGGCCGATGGTGCCGCAGGGCGTGGGCAACTCGTCGGTGCAGTACGCGCGCGATCACGCGCCGGAGTGGGACGAGGAGTAGAGCCATGACCCATGTCCTGTCCCTTCTGGTGGAAGACAAGCCCGGCCTGCTGACGCGCGTCGCCGGACTGTTCGCGCGCCGCGGATTCAACATCGAGAGCCTCGCGGTCGGCAAGAGCGAGATCCCCGGCCTCTCTCGCATCACGGTCGTGGTCGACGTGGAGGAGCTGCCGCTCGAGCAGGTGACGAAGCAGCTCAACAAGCTCATCAACGTGATCAAGATCGTGGAGCTCGATCCGCTGCAGACCGTGGAGCGCGAGCACATGCTGATCAAGGTGCGGGTGGACAACAGCACCAGGAGTCAGATTCTCGAGGCGGCCACCCTGTTCCGTGCCCGCATCGTGGATGTCGCCACCGACGCCCTCGTGATCGAGGTCACCGGCGACACGGCCAAGGTGCAGGCCCTGCTGCGGGTGCTCGAGCCCTACGGGATCAAGGAGATCGCCCAGTCCGGACTGCTGGCGATCGGCCGGGGCAGCAAGAGCATCACCGAACGAGTCTTCAAGAACTAGCTTTCACACCACAACAATCAAGGAGAACCACAACGTGACCGAAATCTTCTACGACAAAGATGCCGACCTCTCGCTCATCCAGGGCAAGAAGGTCGCCGTCATCGGCTACGGATCGCAGGGCCACGCCCATGCGCTGAACCTGAGAGACTCCGGGGTCGAGGTCGTCGTCGGTCTCAAGCCGGACTCCAAGTCCATCGCCAAGGCGCAGGAGGCCGGTTTCACCGTTCTGCCGTCGGCGGAGGCCGCCGAGTGGGCGGACGTGATCGTGATCCTCGCCCCCGACCAGTACCAGCGCCACCTGTACGCGGCGGACATCCAGCCTCATCTCGCCGAGGGCAAGGCGATCCTCTTCGGGCACGGCTTCAACATCCGCTACGGCTACATCAAGGCGCCCGAGGGCGTCGACGTGATCATGGTCGCCCCGAAGGGTCCGGGCCACACCGTGCGCCGCGAGTACGAGGCCGGCCGCGGAGTGCCGGTGATCGTCGCCGTGGAGCAGGATGCCTCCGGTCGCGCCTGGGACCTCGCCTGGTCGTACGCGAAGGCGATCGGCGGCCTGCGCGCCGGCGGCATCAAGACCACCTTCACCGAGGAGACCGAGACCGACCTGTTCGGTGAGCAGGCCGTTCTCTGCGGCGGCGTCTCGCAACTCGTGCAGTACGGCTTCGAGACCCTCACCGAGGCGGGCTACCAGCCGCAGATCGCGTACTTCGAGGTGCTGCACGAGCTCAAGCTCATCGTGGACCTCATGTGGGAGGGCGGCATCGCCAAGCAGCGCTGGTCGGTCTCGGACACGGCCGAGTACGGCGACTACATCTCCGGCCCGCGCGTGATCGACCCGCACGTGAAGGAGAACATGAAGGCCGTTCTCTCCGACATCCAGGACGGCACGTTCGCCGCACGCTTCATCGCGGACCAGGACGCCGGAGCACCGGAGTTCCTCGCCCTGCGCGCGAAGGGTGCCGCGCACCCCATCGAGGCGACCGGCAAGGAGCTTCGCGCTCTCTTCGCCTGGAAGCAGATCGACGAGGACTACGTGGACGGCGAGGCCGCCCGCTAGCACCGGTTTGAGATGGCCCCGGCTTGCGAGTCGGGGCCATTTCGGCGTCTTCGGGCCGGCGCGCCGACCCGGCTTGTCCGCTCACGCCCGTTCTGCGGTTCGACGGCTCGCGGCGGGGGACATCGCCCGTGCGCCGGCTCGCGGCGGGGATATCGCCCCGTGGCGGGGGTTAGGACTCCCTCCGCGAGCCGGTATCCCCGCCGCGGGGGCGCACGACTCCCTCCGCGAGCTGGGGCGGCGCTGCCAGAGTGCACCCGCGACCGGCGTGGGAGCGCACGACTCCCTCCGCGATCCGGCTGCTCCCTCCGCGAGCGAGGCGCGGGCTCCGCGAGCCGGGCGCGGGCTCCGCGAGCCGCGCGCGAGCTCCGCGACCGGGCCGGGGTGCACAACTCCGGCAATTCGCGCCGGGCGCGGTCGGGCTCACCGGGATTCGCGGGAGGCGAAGCCCGGTGCGGAGAATTCTGCAGGAGTTATGCGCAAGGGTGGACGAATGAGCTCAGGGGATGCGCCGCGCACGCGCCGGGCATTCGCGACGGTGGCGGTGGCGCTCGTGCTGCTGTACGTGCTGGTCGACGTCGTGCTGCAGTTTCTGCCGCCGCACTACTCGGTCGTGAGCGACGCCGAGAGTGACCTCGCGGTCGGCCCGTTCGGCTGGGCGATGAGCCTCAACTTTCTGGCCCGCGCGGCGATGTGCGGATGCGTCATTGTCGCGATCCTGCTGGTCGGGTCGCCGTCGCGCCCCAGGAATTGGGGTCTGGTGCTGCTCGCCGTCTCCGGCCTGTGCTCGGCGGCGCTGGTGTTCGCGCCGACGGACGTGAACTCGCCAGGCGAGTACGGGATGACCCCGCACACCGCAATCGGGGTCGTGCACGTGGTCTTCGCCACGACCGGATTCGTCGCCGTGCTCGCCGCCATCGCCCTCCTCACCGCGTGGGCGAGGAGGGCGCTGCCGAGGGCGCGCGCGATCCTCGCGTTCGCGGTGCTCGGTGCGGTCGGTCTCGCCGCCCTTGCGCTGAGCATCGCACTCGCACCCCAGGTGGTGGGGCTCGCCGAGCGGGTCTGCCTCGCCGGCATCCTGGGCTGGGCGTTCGTGCTCTGCCTCGGCATCCGCCGCCTGGCCTGATGGGCTGTGCCCGGCGAACCGGGGCAATGCGGCGTCTCCGGGCCGGCGCGCCAGCCCGGGTTGTCCGCAACCGCCCGGAATGGCGCAATGCGGCACGTGAGCGGGCCATGGCCGGTTCATTGCGGGCCGCGACCGTTGGAGCGTGCTGTGGCCCCTGCTCGTCGCCCTGTTCGTCACCGTGCTGACGACGGCGGGGTTGCCACTCCGGCGGTCGCGTCGGCGGCCCCGTCGCCGGCGCCCGCCCCGCCATCCGTCCTGATCAACGAGCTCGCGAACGGCGGAGTGCGGTCCGACTCCGACACCTTCTCGAGTTGCGCAACTGGGGTGCGGCGAGCGTCGACCTCAGCGGCTGGAACGTCTATCGCTGCAACGGCATGGGGCTGCGCAGCAACATCGGGCAGGCCGAGACGCCGTTCGCTTCCGGCCGGATCTTCACGGTGAGCAAGGTGGGCATGCCCGGCGACGCCTCGCCGCGTTCGCGCGGGCGACCTGGCGACGCGGAGGCCTAGCGCGGAACCTTGAGCCAGGACATCCCGCGCAGCTCAAGGCACACGCTGTCCGGCTCCTCCACGATCACCATGAGCACGTCGTCGCACTGGCTGCAGCGCACGACGTAGCCGGTGGGGTCGGGGTAGACCCTGGCGCGGGCGAGTTCGGAGACGTCGCCGCAGCCCAGGCAGCGCCCGGTGGCCAGGGTGAGGTCGGCGGAGAAGAGTTCGGAGAGTGGGCCGGCCAGGGCGTTGCCGTCGACGGGTTCTGGCATCAGGCGCCTCCGAATCGTTCGGTCTTCACGCGGTGCGGGTCGTGGCCGAGGGCGACGAGGGCGTTAGCGACGGTCTCCACGAAGCCGGTCGGCCCGCACACGAAGACGGCCGGCGAGATCGCGGGCGGAAAGGTGGATGCCTGCAGGTCGTCCATCGTGATGCGCCCGGCCGCCCGGGGCCAGCCGGCAGGAGTGCCGCGGGTGTACAGCCAGGTGACCTCGAGCCCCGGGGTCGGCGTCTCGAGTTCCGAGCGGAAGAAGGCGTCGCCGGGGCTGCGCAGCGAGTAGAGCAGGCGGAAGGGCGCCGCGCTCGCCGAGTCGGTGTGCGAGCGGATCATGGCCAGGAGGGGGACGATTCCCGAGCCCCCCGCGATGAGCTGCACGGGATCGGTCAGCGCCGGCGTCCAGATGAACCAGCCGCCGAGCGGGCCGCGCAGCTCCACCTGGTCGCCCACCTCGAGGTCGTCGACGAGGTAGGGCGACACCTCCCCGTCGGGGAAGCGGTCCACGGCGAGCTCGACCCGGTCCGTCTCGCCCGCCGAGGCGATCGAATAGGACCGCACGGCCTGGTAGCCGTCGGGTGCGGTGAGACGCACATCCGCGTGCTGCCCGGCGAGGTTGCCGCCCCAGCCCGGGACATCCAGCACGATGCTGCGCCCGGTGGGCGTCTGGGTGGCGGTCGAGACGACCACGCCGACGTGCCAGAGGCCGACCCGATGCGGCGGGGCATCCCGGGTCTCGCGTTCCGATATCAACTGCCGGTCACCAATAGCGCTGCTCGAGCCACGGGTCACCGTACAGGTGGTAGCCGTTCTGCTCCCAGAATCCCGGCTCGTCGTCGCTCTGCATGACCAGGCCGCGGATCCACTTGGCGCTCTTCCAGAAGTAGAGGTGCGGAATGAGGAGTCGCGCCGGTCCGCCGTGCTCGGCCTCGAGGGGCTCGCCGTCGAACTCGAACGCGATCCAGGCCTTGCCGTCGAGCAGGTCCTCGAGCGGCACGTTCGTCGTGTAGCCGCCGTAGGAGTGCGCCATCACGTAGTCGTTGCTCGTCTCCACGTCGGCGAAGAGGGTGTCGAGCGAGACGCCGCGCCAGGAGGTGCCGAGCTTCGACCAGCGAGTGACGCAGTGGATGTCGGTGCCGACGTCTTCGATGGGGAGCGCCTGCAGCTGCTCCCAGTCCCACTTGTGCACGGCGCCGGACTCGGTTCGGATGCTGAACTCCCACTCCGCCGTGTCGATGTCGGGGGTGGGCCCGGCGGACAGCACCGGGAAGTCCTCGGTGAGGTACTGGCCAGGGGGGAGGGCCGGGTTGTGCTCCCGGCTGCGGCCGGAAAAACCGCGAGAGATGATGCCCATTCGATGCTCCTTCGGTGTGTGCCCAGCCTACTGAAACTGCTCCCCGGTGTCTGCAACTCGTTGCGGCTCGATCCTCACATGTCGATGCGGTAGCCCCGCTTGATCACCGTCGCGACGAGACCGGATGCCGGGAGCGCCTGGCGCAACCGGCTGATCGCCACGTCGACGGCATGGTCGTCCTGCATCTCGGGCAGCGCCGCCGTGAGCGCGGCCCGCGACACCACGGCGCCGGGGGAGGCGAGCAGGATGCGCAGGATCGTCAGGGAGGTCGGCGCAAGGGTGGCCCGGGTCCCGGCCACGCTCACGATGCGCCCCCGCAGCTCGATCGCCCCGTGGGCGGACTGCACCCGCACGATCCGCTCCTCCTCGAGGTATTCGCAGACCAGCCGGATCAGCGCGCCCATGCGATAGCGCTCCGGGGCGATCGGGGTGATGCCGCCGGCGATGAGCGGTGCGGCCGTGACCGGTCCGACCGCGGCGGCGACGACCGTGCTGGACAGGGCATCCTGCAGCTGCTGGAGCCGGCCGATGCCGTCGGCCGCGCCGAACAGCGCCTCGACGGCCGGCGCGCTCGTGAAGGTGACGGCGTCCACCGAGCCGGTGCAGATCGCGTCCACCAACTTGAGCACCCGGCTCGAATCCTCGGGCAGCAGCCAGCGGTACGGCGCGACGGTGAGAACCGTGACGCCGGCGGCGCGCAGTCGTTCGAGTTGGGGCTGGTCGGTGAAGCCGTGCAGCTGCACCGCGACGGTCTTGCCCTCCGCGCCCTCGCGCAGAACGAAGTCGACGAGGGACTGGGTGGTCTCCTTGTCGCTCATGCCGGCGTCGTCGAGGCCGGCGGCCCTCACCGCGCCTCGCGCCTTGGGCCCGCGCACGAGAATGCGGGAATCGGCGAGAGTCTCGATGAGCTCGTGGCCGAGGCCGGCGGCATCCGCTGCCTCGAACCAGCGGCGGATGCCGTAGGAGGTGGTGGCCAGCAGGATGTCGGGGCGGGCCTCGATGATGGCGTGCGTGTCGCGGGTGAGCTTGGAGTCGTCGGCGGTCGCCGAGATGCGGATGGCCGGGGCGTGCAGCACCTCGGCGCCGCGGCGTTCGAAGGCGGCGATGAGGTCTTCCGATCGCCGGTCCGAGGTCACGCCGATGCGGAACCCCTCGAGCTGGTCGGCACGGAACCCGGGGAGGCTGGTGTCGATGCCGGTATCGGTCAGGGTGTCTCCGTCGTGGGGCGCCGGCGGGCGCGGGGCAGAAGTGGGGGAGCGGCTACCGTGCCAGGCGCGCCGCGTGATCCAGCAGCTCGACAGCCGCGACATCGGCGTCGTGCGCCAATCGTACGACCTCGCCGATCACGATGACAGCGGGGGAGCGGATGCCGGCCTGCGTCGAACTGGCGACCACCGTGCCGATCGAGGCGACGGTGGTGCGCTGGCTGTCGGTGAAGGCCCGCTCGATGATCGCCACCGGCATCGCGGCATCCATGCCATGTCTGGCGAGCCCCGCCGAGAGGTGTGGCAGGGTGCCGATGCCCATCAGCACGACGATCGTGCCGCCGAGACCGACGAGGTGGGCGAGTTGCTCCTCGGTGAACGGGGCGTGGCCCGAGACGACGGTGAACAGGCGGCTCACCTCGCGATGAGTCACCGGGATGCCCGCGATTCCCGGCGCCGCGATGGCGCTCGAGACTCCCGAGATGACGCTGACCGGCACGCCGGCCACCCGGCAGGCGAGCACCTCTTCCCCGCCTCGCCCGAACACGAAGGGATCTCCGCCCTTGAGCCGCACGACGGTCCGGCCGGCGAGGGCGCTGGCCACGATTGCCCGTTCGATCTCGGCCTGGGGCACGGTGTGGTGGCCCGGGAGTTTTCCGACGTCGACGAACTCGGCACCGGGCGCCCAGTCGGCGAGCCGATCGTGCGGCCCGAGGCGGTCGAAGTAGACGATGTCCGCGTCACGGAGGGCGCGCAGGGCGGCGACGGTCATGAGGCCCTCGTCCCCGGGTCCGCCGCCGACGAGGGTGACGTGCCCGACCGGTCCCGTCGCCGCCGCGCGCTCGCGGGTGAGCCAGACCCTCGACTCGGTCGCCAGCGCCGCGACCATGGCGTCGACGGCCGGCGTCGCGCCGACGAGAACGACGAGGTCCATCGTGCTGAGGAGTCCGCGCCAGCCGTCGGCCGACCGCGGCCATTCCACCGGTTTGGCAGCGGAGGGTGCCGGCGTCTCGGTCGCGAGGTGCACCGCCGCCCCGGCCGCCCGGTAGCGGGCGATCGATCGCCGGGAGGCGTGAGCGCCGCCGATGATGAGAATGCTGCGATGGGAGAGGTCGAGAGTGAGGTCCACGGTCAGCGTCCTTCTGTCGGGGCGGTGGCGGTCTGCCGGGGCGCCGCCGCACCCGGCCGGAGGGGAATGCTGAGACCGAGCGGAACCGCGGTGTCGCGTTCGTCGGCGCGGGCGGGGCGAGGTTGGCCGCGCTCGGTCACCTGCACCACGGCGGGGTCCGGGGTGGTCGGGGCGTTGACGAAGGAACGGAATCGGCGCAGTCGCTCCGGATCCTTGAGGGTGGCGGCCCACTCGTCCTCGTAGTTGCCCACGTGGGTGGCCATCGCCGCCTCGAGCTCCTCGGCGATGCCGAGGCTGTCGTCGCACACGACGTCGCGCACGTGGTCCAGCCCGCCCTCCAGCTCCTCCTGCCAGCGCGCGGTGCGCTGCAGCCGATCGGCCGTGCGGATGTAGTACATCAGGTAACGGTCGATGTAGCGGATCAGCGTCTCGTCGTCCAGGTCCTGGGCGAGGAGCTGGGCATGGGCGGGCTGGTAGCCGCCGTTGCCGCCGACATAGAGGTTCCAGCCCAGCTCCGAGGCGATGATGCCGATGTCCTTGCCGCGGGCCTCTGCGCACTCGCGGGCGCAGCCGGAGACTCCGAGCTTGAACTTGTGCGGCGAGCGCAGGCCGCGGTAGCGCAGCTCGAGCTGGATGGCCATGGCCACGGCATCCTGCACGCCGTAGCGGCACCAGGTCGACCCGACGCAGGACTTCACCGTGCGCAGGCTCTTGCCGTAGGCCTGCCCGGATTCGAAGCCGGCGTCGACGAGGATCTTCCAGATGTCGGGCAGCTGTTCCAGTCGCGCCCCGAACAGGTCGATGCGCTGGCCGCCGGTGATCTTCGTGTAGAGGTTGAAGTCGGCGGCGACCTCGGCGATCACCTTGAGTTTCTGCGGGGTGATCTCGCCTCCGGGGATGCGGGGGACCACCGAGTATGTGCCGTCCTTCTGCATGTTGGCGAGGGCGCGGTCGTTGGTGTCCTGCAGGGCCCCGCGTCCGGAGTCGAGGATGTACCCGGAGGTCTGGGTGGCGAGGATCGACGCGATCACCGGCTTGCAGATGTCGCAGCCGAGGCCGTGCCCGAAGCGCTCCATGATCGCGTCGAAGGAGGCGAGCTGGAGGATGCGCGCCGATTCGAAGAGTTCGCTTCGACTGAGCTCGATGTGCTCGCAGAGCGCCCGGGAGACCTCGACGCCCGCCTTGGTCAGCTCGGTCTCGAGGATCTTCTTGACCAGGGGCACGCACGACCCGCACTGGGTGCCGGCGCGGGTGCAGGCCTTGAGCGCGCCGAGCTCGGTGCAGGCCTCGTCGTGGTCGCCCCGCACGGCCGAGCGGACCGTGCCGACGGAGACGTTGTTGCACGAGCAGAGCTGCACGTCGTCCGGCAGCTCGCCGCCGGCCGGGGGCTCGGCGCCCGCCGCGGAGAGGTAGGCGCCCGGTTCGCCGGGCAGCTCTCGACCGAGCAGCGGTCGCAGGGAGGTGTACGGGGCGGCGTCGCCCACGAAGATGCCGCCGAGCAGGGTCTTGGCGTCGCCGGTCACCACGATCTTCTGGTACAGCCCTCGCGCCGGATCGGCGTAGACCACCTCGAGCGAGTGCTCGGTGACCGCGAGGGCGTCGCCGAAGCTCGCCACCTCGACCCCCGAGAGCTTGAGCTTGGTGGCGTCGTCGATGCCCGGGAAGACGGCCTCGCCGCCGTGGATGCGGTCGGCCGCCACCTCGGCCATGGCGTTGGCCGGCGCGACCAGGCCGACGCACAGTCCGCCGACGGCGGCGACCTCGCCGATGGCCCAGATGCCCGGATGCGAGCTCGAGCAGTCGTCGCCGATCGCGATGCCTCCGCGCGGCCCGATGTCGAGCCCTGCGTCCCTGGCGAGTTCGTCGCGCGGGGTGATGCCGATCGAGAACACGACGAGGTCGGCGTTGAGCTGGCGACCGTCGCCGAGCGCGACGCCCAGCACCCTGCCGGAGGGCGAGCAGAGGATCTCGCTCGGCCGCGTGCCGAGGGCGAGGGCGATGCCCTGGGCCTCGATCAGGCGACCGAGCGCCTGGCCGGCGCCCTCGTCGAGCTGCGCCGACATCAGCCAACGGCCCGAATGGACGATGGTGGAGTTTCCGCCGAGGCGCTGCAGGCCGCCGGCGGCCTCCAGGCCGAGGAGTCCGCCGCCCACGACGACGACGTTCGCCGGTCGCCTCAGGGCCACTCGAAGCCGGGCGACCTCGGCGACGAGGAAGTCGACGTCTTCGATCGTGCGATAGACGTAGCCCCGTTCGGCGCCGGGAATGGGAGGCACTGAGGCGGACGATCCGGTCGCGAAGACGAGCTCGTCCCAGGGCAGTCGCTCGCCGCCCTCGATGGTCACGGTCCTCGCCGCCGGGTCGATGGCGGTCGCACGCTGGGCCGACCGGTAGCGGATGCCCGGAGCGTCCCACAGGGAGCGGTCGCCGAGAGTGAGGTCTTCCGAGTCGACGAGGCGACGGGAGAGCGCGACGCGGTCGTACGGCAGGTGCGGTTCTTCGCCGAGGACGGTGACGACGAACCCGGGGTTCGCGGCGGAGCGCGCCGCCATCGCCTCGGTGAACCGGTGCGCGGCCGGGCCGCCGCCGATCACCACGACGTGGCGAGTGGTTGCGTCGGCCTCGGCCATGGCGGCACCTTTCGAGTGGGAGTGGCCCCAGCGTATGAGCCGGGCGTTTCCTCGCCGTTGCGCCCGCGTAACGATGTGTGACATCGACCTCACTCCGCGCGCCGAGTGGTGTGAGGTCTTCGTTACGCGATCGTCACGGCTTTCGCCTGCCCTCGAAATCCGGCCCTCGTACCGTGAGGCCATGACGAACGATGACTGGGTGCCGCTCTGCTCGCTCGACGAGCTCGAACCGCTCTGGGGCGAGGCCGCGCTCGTCGGCGACCGCCAGGTGGCGCTGTTCCTGCTTCCCGACGGCAGCCTGCACGCCGTGAGCAATCGGTGCCCGGCCACCGGCTCCTACGTGATGTCGCGGGGCATCGTCGGGTCGAAGGGGGCCCGCAGCACCATCGCGTCGCCCCTGCACAAGCAGGT
The DNA here is from genome assembly GCF_043726815.1 of Lacisediminihabitans sp. NCBI lineage: Bacteria > Bacillati > Actinomycetota > Actinomycetes > Micrococcales > Microbacteriaceae > Lacisediminihabitans > Lacisediminihabitans sp. The sequence continues at coordinate 51,662 of NZ_JAYSJZ010000046.1, read as the reverse complement.
CTACGACCTCGCGACCGGCGAGTGCCTGAGCTCGCCCGACTACCTCCTGCCCACCTATCCCGTGCGGGTGCAGGCCGGAATCGTGCAGGTCGTGCTGGCCGAGGCAGCGTGAGCGCACCCGTGCTGCTGGCCGCCTCGCACGGCACGAGCGACCCGGCCGGGCAGGCCGCGGTCGCGGCCCTCGTGCGCGCGGTGGCGGATGCGCGCCCGGACACCGCCGTGCGCGGCAGCTTCGTCGACGTGCAGCAGCCGAGCGTGCCGCGCACCCTCGACGCGCTCGCCGTCGGCGTGCCGGCTGTGGTGGTGCCCCTGCTCCTCTCGGCGGGGTACCACGTTCACGTCGACCTGGCGGATGCCGCCCGCGAGGCCCTGCCGAGGCGGGTGACGGTCACCGGCGCGCTGGGTCCCGACGCCCGGATCACCCGAGTGCTCGCCGACCGCCTGTACGAGGCCGGGCTGTGCGACGGTGACCGGATCGTGCTCGCCGCGGCGGGCTCGAGCGACGCGGACGCCGTGGCCGACTGCCACGCGGTGGGGCGCGAGCTGTCGGTGCTGCTCGGCCGACCGGTGACGGTGGCCTTCATCTCGGCCGCCCAGCCCCGGCTCTCCTGCGCGGTCGCGGGCGCCAGGATCTCCGCGGGCGGAGCGCGCGTCATCGTGGCGACCTACCTGCTCGCGCCCGGCTATTTCGCCGGTCTCGCGCGCACCGCCGGGGCCGACCTGGTGACGGCACCGCTTCTGGCCGCCGGGGAGCAACCCCCGGACGGGCTCGTCGAGACGGTCATCGATCTCTACGAACGAGCCGTGGGCGGGAGCGCGGTGCTTTGTGACGAGCAGGTTACGGCGGCCTAACACCGGCCGCGCTCGCCGGTGACGACGCGGTGACCGAACGGTAACCGCAACGGCGGTCTCCCCGAAACACGGCCTCGCTAGCGTCGGAATCACTCACCGTCCGAAGTATCCCCTCTCCCCAAGGAGCGATCGATGACCACGACCACCGCCGCAACTCCCACAGCGACCACCGGCCAGACCGGGGCATCCGCCCTCGTGCACCGGCCGGGGCGCTGGATCGACAACTGGAACCCCGAGAACACCGAACAGTGGAACTCGGTGGGCAAGGCGATCGCCTCCCGCAACCTCCGGTGGTCGATCTTCGCCGAGTTTCTCGGCTTCATCGTCTGGCAGCTCTGGAGCATCGTCGTCGTGCAGCTGCCCGCCGCCGGATTCACCTTCGACACCGGCCAGATCTTCTGGCTCATCTCCATCCCGAGCCTCGTCGGCGCCACGCTCCGCTTCCCGTACACCTTCATGGTGCCGAGGTTCGGCGGCCGCAACTGGACGATGATCTCGGCGGCCCTGCTGCTCATCCCCGCGATCGCCCTCGGCATCGCGGTGGGCAACCCGTCGACTCCGTTCCCCGTCATGCTGCTCATCGCCGCGCTCGGCGGCTTCGGCGGAGGCAACTTCGCCAGCTCGATGTCGAACATCACGTTCTTCTACCCCCAGCGGGAGAAGGGCTACGCTCTCGGCCTCAACGCGGCCGGCGGCAACCTGGGAGTCTCGGTCGCCCAGATCGTGGTTCCGCTCGCGATCACCCTCGGCGCGGTCGGCACACTGAACCTGCCGCTCGCGGGCTGGATCTGGATCCCGTTCATCCTGCTGGCCATCTTCGGCGCGTACAAGTACATGGACAACCTGTCGAACGCGAAGTCGGACTTCGCCGCCTCCCTCGCCGCCGTGCGGGAACCCCACCTCTGGATCCTCGCCCTGCTCTACATCGGCACGTTCGGCTCCTTCATCGGCTTCGCGAGCGTGTTCCCCAAGCTCATCGCCGACCAGTTCCCGGCTTACTCCGCCCTGCACGTGGGTGCAGCCGCCATCTCTCTCGCCTTCCTCGGAGCTCTCGTCGGCTCCGTCTCGCGCCCCTTCGGCGGCAAGCTCGCCGACCGCTTCGGCGGAGCCGTCGTCACGGTCGCCGCCTTCGGCGTGATGGCGGTCGGCGCGCTCGCCGTGGTGTGGGTGCTCCCGGTGGGCAACTTCTGGGCCTTCCTCGGGGCGTTCCTGGTGATCTTCGTCGCCACCGGCGTGGGCAACGGATCCACCTACCGCATGATCCCGAGCGTGTTCGCCGCCCGAAGCGGGGTGCGGGACGCCCACCGCAACTCCGGCAGCGTCGACACCCAGCGCAAGACGGCGGCGGCCCTCGGCATCATCTCGGCCGTGGGAGCCTACGGCGGGTTCATCATCCCGCAGGTGCTCGGGCTGTCGAAGACCTCCACGGGGGACTACTCCAGCGCGATCTTCGGCTTCGTCGTGGCCTACCTCGTGCTCATGTCCATCACGGCGTTCTTCTACCTGCGTCGCGGCTCGTCGGTCGCCGGCCAGCGCGTCTGACCCCGACCGAGAGAGACACCACCATGAGCATCGCCCCGGCCGAGACCGCCACCGCGTCGCACTGCCCGTACTGCGCCCTGCAGTGCGCGATGACGCTCACGGACACGGCCGGGGCCATCTCGGTGGGTGCTCGCGACTTTCCCACCAACCGGGGCGGACTGTGCAAGAAGGGCTGGACATCCGCCGAGTTGCTCTCCTCTCCCGACCGCATCGTCGAACCGATGCTGCGCCATCCGGACGGTGGATTCGCCGCGGCGTCGTGGGAGGACGCCCTCGACCTCGTGGCCGACCGCCTCGCCGCCCTGCGCGCCGAGCACGGGGCAGACTCGGTCGGGGTGTTCGGCGGCGGCGGTCTCACCAACGAGAAGGCGTATCAGCTCGGCAAGTTCACCCGCGTCGCCCTGGGCTCGTCGCGGATCGACTACAACGGCAGGTTCTGCATGTCCTCCGCCGCGGCCGCCGGCAACCGCGCGTTCGGCCTCGACCGAGGCCTGCCCTTCCGGGTGGAGGACCTCGGCGCCGCGGAGACGATCCTCCTGCTCGGCAGCAACGTCGCCCAGACCATGCCGCCGTTCGTCGCGCACCTTGAGGGGGCGCGTGCCGCCGGCGGCCTCATCGTGGTGGACCCGCGGAGATCCGCGACCGCCAGGCTCACCGAGGACGGGGCCGGGATGCACGTCCAGCCCGCTGCGGGCACCGACCTCGCGCTGCTGCTCGGGCTCACACATCTCGTGATCGCGGAGAGGCTCGCCGACCGCGAGTACCTGGCCGCGCGCACGATCGGATTCGAGGCCCTGCGCCGCAGCGTCGGCGAGTGGTGGCCGGAGCGCACGCAGGAGCACACGGGGGTGCCGGTGTGGCAGCTGCGCGAGATCGCCCGTCGGCTCGCCGCGGGTCGCGGCACCTACATCCTCACCGGCCGGGGCGTCGAACAGCACGAGGACGGAACCGACACGGCCACCGCCGCCATCAACCTGAGCCTCGCGCTCGGACTCGTCGGCACCGCCCGCTCCGGCTACGGCACCCTCACCGGCCAGGGCAACGGCCAGGGCGGCCGCGAGCACGGCCAGAAGTGCGACCAGCTACCCGGTTACCGCAAGATCACCGACGGGGCGGCGCGCGCGCACGTCGCCGCGGTCTGGGGTGTCGACGCGCAGTCGTTGCCGGGACCGGGGCTTCCCGCGGTCGAGCTGCTCTCGTCCATGGGGCGGCCGGGCGGCATCCGTTGTCTGCTCGTGCACGGGTCGAACGTGGTCGTCTCCGCCCCCAACGCCTCCCGGGTGCGGGAGGGGCTCGCCGCGCTCGACTTCCTCGTGGTCTGCGACTTCTTCTTCTCCGAGACCGCGCAGTTCGCGGATGTCGTGCTTCCGGTCACCCAGTGGGCCGAGGAGGAGGGCACCATGACCTCCCTCGAGGGTCGCGTCATCCGCCGGCGCCGCGCGATCGACCCGCCGCCCGGGGTGCGTAGCGAACTCTGGATCTTCCGGGAACTGGCGAGGCGACTGGGTTCGCCGTCCACGTTCAGCGACGATCCGGCCGTCGTCTTCGACGAGCTGTGTCGCGCGTCGGAGGGGGGAATCGCCGACTACTCGGGCCTCAGCCACGAGCTTCTCGACTCCGGGGTTGCCGCCTACTGGCCGTATCCCACGGGGTCGGGCGGCACTCCGCGGCTGTTCCTCGATCGCTTCGCGCACGCCGACGGGCTGGCCAGGATCGTCGCGGTTCGCTCGCGATCCTCGGCGCGGCCGGAACCCGGCACCCTCACGCTGGTGACCGGACGGCTGCTCGAGCACTACCAGTCCGGGGCTCAGACCAGGCGCGTGCTGGAGCTCGCCGCCGCGCAGCCCGCCGCCCGGGTGCAGCTTCACCCGGCGACCGCCGACCGGCTCGCGATCATCGACGGGTCGGAGGTGGAACTGGCGAACGTCCGCGGCACCGTGCGCTGCGTCGCCGAGGTGACGCCCGACATCCGACCGGACACCGTGTTCCTGCCCTTCCATTTCGCCGGCGACGAGTGCGCCAACCTGCTCACGAGCGACGCGACCGACCCCGTCTCGGGGATGCCGGAGTTCAAGAAGACCATCGTCACGGTTCGCGCCGTGCAGAGGGAGTTGTCGAATGCCTGAACGCGTGGTGCTGGTGGGGTACGGGCCGGTCGGCGCGCGCTTCGTGGAGGAGCTGCTGCCCGCGGTGCGGGCGGGCGCGATCGACCTCACCGTCGTCGGGGCCGAGAGTTGTGAGGCCTACAACCGGGTGCTTGTGGCCGAGTTCGCCGTCGGACACACCGACCGCGAGTCGCTGGAGATCACCGACCCGCAAGAGGCACGCGACGCCGGGGTGCGGATCCTCACCGGGACGAGTGTCACGGCGATCAACCGCACCCGACAGACGGTGACCCTGGGCGCGGGCGACCAGCTGCCGTACGACCGGCTGGTGCTGGCCACCGGCGCCCGCGCGAACATCCCGACGCTCGACGGCGTCACCCGGCTTCGCCGCGACCGCACCAGGCCAGGCGCCGACCCGCAGACCCTCGATTCGGCCGACGCCCCGCTGCCGGGCGGGGTCACCGCCCTCCGGGACCTCGCCGACGCCGAGACGGTGCTGGCCGCCGTGCGGGCCGGGCAGCGCATCGTCGTGCTCGGGGCCGGGGTGCTCGGCATGGAGATCGCCCTGGCCGCGGCTCGGGCCGGAGCCGAGACCTGCGTCGTCTACCACGGCGAGACCCCGATGGCCAGAAGCCTCGACCGCGGAGCGGGCGCCACCCTCGCGCGGAGCGCCCGCCGAGCCGGCGTCGCCATGATCGATCATTCGAGGGCGGAGGGCATCCTGTTCCGCACGGCCGACGATGGGACGCAGCGCTTCGACGCCCTCCTCTGCGCCGACGGCAAGCAGATCGGCGGTGACCTGCTGCTGCTCTCCTGCGGTGTCGGCGCCCGCACCGAACTCGCCGCCCTCGCCGGGCTCGACGTGTCCGCCGGCATCCTCGTCGACGACACCCTGCAGAGCTGGGCCGATCCGCGGGTCTTCGCGATCGGCGACTGCGCCCACGTCGTCGCCCGTCCCCGGGAGGGTGCCGCGGCCGGAACGCCGGCGGGCGCGCCGTCCGGGTTGATCGGTCCGGGCTGGCGGCAGGCCGACTGGCTCGCCGCGCGGTTCCGCGACGAGGCGTCGCTGGCGCCGCTCGCCGAACGGGCCGCCTCCGTCGTGATGCTCAAGGCCGAGGGCGTGGATGTCGCGGCCGCCGGCGACGTTCGACGCGACCCGTGGGACACCGACACCGACCCCGGCGGGCGCGCCCACGCCGACGGCTGCGCGACATCGAGCGTGGCCCAATGGGCGGACCCCGAGCACGGGCGCTACGTGAAGATGGTGACGGTGGCCGGAATCCTCACCGGGTTCGTCTGTGTGGGGATGCCGCGCACGGCCGCCGAGCTCACCCTGCTCTTCGAGCGCGGAGGCGAGCTGCCCGCCGACCGCTCGGTGCTGCTGAGGTTCGACGGTCCTGACTACGTTCCGGCGAGCGGGGCGGACGCCTTCGCCCTGGACGCCACCGTCTGCTGGTGCAACGGAGTGACGGTGGGGGCCATTGCGGGCGCGGCGGAGGAGGGCAACACGACGGTGGCCTGCATTGGCTCGGCCACCCGCGCCGGCACCGGCTGCGGCGGCTGCAAGGGCAGAATCGGGGAGGTTCTGGAGCGCTTCGCGCCGGTGGGATGAGCCGGCGAGATGTCAACGCCGCACGAAGCGCCTAGGGTGAAAGCGTGACGCGACTCGAACTCGGCATTCCGGGCATTCGGCGCGATCCGGCGCGCATGCCGCCGACCCTCGGGCGACCGGATGTTCCCGGCCTGATCGACACCTTCGGCCGCGTCGCGCGCGACCTGCGCATCTCCATCACCGAGAAGTGTTCGCTGCGCTGCACGTACTGCATGCCGGAGCAGGGACTCCCGGCGATCGCCCGCGAAGACCTCCTCAGCGCGGTCGAGATCGCCCGCCTCGTCGGCATAGCGGTGCGCGACCTGGGAGTGCACGACATCCGCTTCACCGGCGGCGAACCGCTGATGCGCGCGGACCTGGTGGACATCATCCGGCTGTCGTCCGCCGTCGCCGGCGACGCCTCCATCTCGATGACGACCAACGGCATCGGGCTCGACCATCGCGTGCGCCAGCTCGTCGCCGCCGGCCTCACCAGACTGAACATCTCCCTCGACACGGTGGACCGCGACCACTTCGCCCGGCTGACCAGGCGCGACCGCCTCCCCGCGGTGTTCGCGGGCATCCAGGCGGCCAAGGAGGCGGGAGTCACCCCGCTCAAGATCAACGCGGTGCTCATGCGGGACACCCTCGCCGGTGCAGCCGACCTGCTCGAGTGGTCGCTCGCCAACGGGGTGCGGCTGCGCTTCATCGAGCAGATGCCGCTCGACGCCGACGAGGCCTGGGCCCGGGACAACATGGTGGATGCCGCGGAGCTGCTCGACGTGCTCGGCGCCCGGTTCTCCCTCAGCCAGCCGCATCGGGAGGACCCATCGGCCCCCGCCGAGGAGTGGATCGTCGACGGCTATTCACTGAACGGCGGGCCGGCCACCGTGGGCATCATAGCCTCCGTCACCCGCTCGTTCTGCGAGGCCTGCGACCGCACGCGCGTCACCGCGGAGGGCACCGTGCGGTCCTGCCTCTTCGGCGACGACGAGACGGACCTGCGCGGCCTGCTCCGCGACGGGTCGAGCGACCAGACGATCGCCGACTGGTGGCGTGCCGCCATGTGGGGCAAGCAGGCCGGGCACGGCATCAACGCGGCTGACTTCATCCGGCCCCTGCGCAGCATGGGAGCCATCGGTGGCTGACGGCGTGCGCGTTCGCTACTTCGCGGCGGCCGCGGAGGCCGCGGGGCGCGAGGAGGAGACCCTCGACGCCGTGCCGACGGTGGGGGAGCTGCGCGCGGTGTTGCTTGCGCGCTATGGCGACGCGATGTCGCGGGTGCTCGCGTCCGGGTCGTTCCTCGTCGACGGGGTCGTGAGCCGGGACGACTCCCGCACCCTGGGCGCTCGGGTGGACGTGCTGCCCCCCTTCGCCGGCGGCTGACCGGACCTCGCCGAGGCACCTTCTCCCGCCCTCCCCTTCCGAAATCCATGCGATCCGGGCGACAGGCCGCTCAACTTCGCATCCCGCTGGCGTGTCGCCGAGAAATGCATGGATTTCGGAAGGGTACGGAGGAGGGCTGCCCCGGTGGGTCCCTCGTGATCAGCGCCTCGGCGCGGGACGACGTTGGCCGGGCCGGCGGCGGTCTGGCGCCGGTCTGTGCCCCAGGAACGTGCATAACTCCTGCATTTAGCCGGCGCGAGCAACTGGAAGGCCCGGACCCGCTGGGCCAGAGGCGAGTCCGCGCGCGAATTGCCGGAGTTGTGCAGGCACGGCGGCAGCGAGCCCTCCAACCGTTCGCACCTTTGAGCTGCCGGGTGCGGTCTTCCGAAATCCATGCGATCCGGGCGACAGGCCGCTCAACTTTGCATCCCGCTGGCGTGTCGCCGAGAAATGCATGGATTTCGGAAGGGGGGGCGGGGCGAGGGCTAGAGGCCCACCCATTCCGTGGCGCCGTCGGCGAGGTGCTGGCGCTTCCAGATGGGCACCGTTGCCTTGATCAGCTCCACGAGCCGCTCGCAGGCCGCGAAGGCCTCGGCGCGGTGCGGGGCGGCGACCGCGGCGACGAGCGCGACGTCGCCGATGGCGAGGTGCCCCACCCGGTGGGCGGCCGCGACGGGAAGACCCGTCTCCGCCGACACGGTGCGGCAGCAGTCCTCGAGGAAGCGGGCGGCATCCGGATGTGCCTGGTATTCGAGCGAGGAGACCGAGAGCCCGTGGTCGTGGTCGCGCACGACGCCGCGGAAGGTCACCAGCGCTCCGTTCGCGTCCGAGAGAACGGAGTCCTCGATCGCGGCCGCGTCGAGCGGCTCGGCCGAGATGAGCGCCACGGCCTCAGGCATGCTGCCCACCGCCGGCGATCTGCGCGACGAGGTGGTCGAGCAGCCCATGGAGCACGGAGAGTCCGTCGCGCACGCCCCCGGGGGAGCCGGGGAGATTGACGATGACCGTGCCGTTTGCCGTGCCGGCGAGCCCGCGGCTGAGGGCCGCCGTGGGCGTGACGGCGAGTCCGGCGGCGCGGATGGCCTCGGCGACTCCCGGCAACTCGCGGTCGAGAAGCGCGCCGGTGGCCTCCGGCGTCTGGTCGGTGGGGCTGGCCCCGGTGCCGCCGGTGGTGATGATCACGCTGGGGGCGGTGGCGAGCACGCGGGAGAGCTCGGCAGCGATGCCCGCGTCGGGCACCACGGTCACCGCGTCGAGCGAATAGCCGTGCGCCTCGAGCCACGCCCCGATCACGGGCCCGGTCGTGTCGTCGCGAGTACCGGCGGCGCCGCCCGTCGACGCCACGACCACCGCTGCGGTGCCCGGCCGGAGAAGAGCGGCGCCGAGGGGAACCACGCCAGCGGACCCGTCGCGCGTCCAGTGCCCGCGCTTGCCGCCGGTCTTGTCCTCAAGCCGCACCTCACTGAGCACGGCCGCCGGATCCACGGCCTTCACCATGTCGTGCAGCGTGAGGCCCGCGATCGCCACGGCGGTGAGCGCCTCCATCTCGACCCCGGTCTGCCCGGTGGTCTTCGCCGTGGCGGTGATCAGGATGGCGTCCGCCGCGAACTCGAAGTCCACCGTCACCGAGGAGAGCGGCACCTGGTGACAGAGCGGGATGAGCTCACTGGTCTTCTTCGCCCCAGAGATGCCGGCGATGCGCGCGGTCGCCAGCACGTCCGCCTTGGGCAGGTCGTCCGCCCGCACCAGTGCCACGACGTCCGGGCGCACGATGAGTCGGCCGGTGGCCGTCGCCGTGCGCGCGGTCACCGCCTTCGCCCCGACATCCACCATGCGGGCGCGCCCGTCGGAGTCGACGTGGCTGAGTGAGCTCACAGCGTCCAGGTCTCGACGGAGTCGCCGTCGCCCAGCTCCGTGGTGTCCGCCGGAACGTCGATGAGCACGTCAGAGGCGGCGAGACCGGCGACGAGGTGCGAGCCCGGCCCGGCGACGACCTCGACGCGATCGCCGTCGACGACCTTGCCACGCAGGAACTGGCGCTTGCCCTCCACCGAGCTCACGTCCCCGACGAGAGTGAGCATGCGCTTCTGCGCGGCAGGCAGCAGGGAGGCCTCGCGCAGGAGCGGGGCGATGAAGACCTCGAACGAGATCTGGGTGCTCACCGGGTTGCCCGGGAAGCCGATCACCGGGATGCCGGCGATGTCCGCCGTGGCCTGCGGTCCACCCGGCTGCATGGCGATCTCGCCGACGGTGCCGCGGAGGAATCCGAGCAGTTCGCGCACCACCTCGTACTCGCCCTTGGAGATTCCGCCCGAGGTGATGATGATGTCGGAGGTGCTCGCGGCGTCCTGCAGGGCGGCGAGCAGGGCGTCGACGTCGTCGCCGACACGGGTCGCGATCGTCACCTCGGCCCCAACCGACCGCAGCGCGGCGGAGAGGGCGACGAGGTTGGAGTCGTAGATCTCGCCGAGCTCGACCTCGCGACCGGGGCGCACGAGTTCGGCACCCGTGGTGACGACGGCGACTCGCGGTCGAACGACCACGTCGACGCTGGAGAGTCCGGCAGCGGCGAGGGCGGCGAGGTGTCGCGGGGCGAGGCGGATGCCGGCCGGCAGCAGTTGGTCGCCCTCGTGGAGGTCGCTTCCGCGTTCGCGCACGTACTCGCCGGCGTCGCGGGAGTGGGCGACGGTGACCGAGTCGCCCTCGCCGTCGGTGTCTTCGAGGGGCACCACGGCATCCGCGCCCTCCGGCACGACCGCTCCGGTCATGATCCGAACGACGGTGCCCGGCTCGAGGGCGCCCGGCGTGGTGGCGCGGGCGGCGATCTCGCCGACCACCGGCAGGGTCACGGGCACGGTCGCGACATCCGAGGACAGCACGGCGAAGCCGTCCATCTGGGCGTTGCGGAAGAGGGGGAGGTCGACCGGGGAGAGCACGACGGCCGCCGTGATCCGGTCGAGGGCATCCGCGAGAAGCACGGTCTCCGTGCCGCGCTTGGCGAGGGCCGGCTCGAGAAGGGCGCGCACCAGCTCCGCGTGTTCGTCGACCGTTGTTGCGAGCAGTTCTTGCGTGTTCATGATCAGTACCGTCTCATATCGGGGTCGATTAGTCGCGACCATGCATCGATTCCGCCGTCGAGGTGGCGCGCGGTGGTGAAGCCATTGTTCTTCAGGATCTCGAGCGCTCGGGCGGATCGGGCACCGAGGTGACAGTAGATTACGACGGATTCGGCCGAGCGCAAGTCGCGGATCGCACTCTCGAGCGATCCGAGAGGAACGAGGAGCGATCCGGGCAGGCTCGCGATGTCGGCCTCCCACGGTTCGCGCACGTCGAGCAGGGTGACGGCCGCCCCCGCCTCGAGCTCGGCGGCGAGCTCGGCGACCGTGATGGTGTCCGGCGTCGGCGCCGTGCCGCAGAACAGCTCGTAGTCGATGAGGGCGTCGATGGATGCGCCGCTCGGATCCCGGGCGTAGGCCAGCTCGCGGAAGCCGCCGGTGAGCGCGTCGAAGGTGGTGACCCGGCCGATCAGGGGCGTGCCGATGCCCGTGATGATCTTGATCGCCTCGGTTGCCATGATCGACCCGATCATCGAGCACACGGTGGGCAGCACGCCGCCGGCCTCGCAGGAGAGCACGGATCCGGGCGGCGGAGGGCTGGGAAAGAGGTCGCGGTACTGCGGCCCCTTCTCGGCCCAGGCGACCCCCGCCTGGCCGGCGTACTGCGAGACGGCGCCCCAGACGAGCGGGATGCCGCTGATGGCCGCGGCGTCGTTGGCGAGATACCTCGTGGCGAAGTTGTCGCTGCCGTCGATCACGAGGTCGACGTCGGCGAAGAGGGCGAGGGCGTTCGCCGCCGTGAGGCGCACCTCGTGCACACCGACGGCGACGGAGGGGTCGACGGCGGCGACCGCGTCGGCCGCGGAGCGTGCCTTGGGGCGTCCGACATCCGCGAGGCCGTGGATGTGCTGGCGGTGCAGGTTGCTGAGTTCGACGGTGTCGTCGTCGACGATCACGAGAGTGCCGACTCCGGCGGCGGCGAGGGCGGGGATCACCGAGCTGCCGAGGCCCCCGGCGCCGATCACCAGAACTCGGGCCGCGCGCAGGCGTTCCTGCGACGTTCGGCCGAATCCCGGGAGCGCGATCTGCCGGGCGTAGCGCGTCGCCGAGGTTTCCACGAGCGATTCCTGCATACCCCCGATTCTGTCAGGTGCCGCGGGACGCCGATGAAAATACGCAAAAGCGGGGATAAGCTGGCGTCTGTGTCTCAAATACGGATAAAAGACGCCGCGCAGTTTCTCGCGGTGAGCGACGACACCGTGCGTCGCTGGATCGACGCCGGCACCCTCGAAAGCGGCAAGGACGACTCGGGGCGCACCGTGGTCGACGGACTCTCCCTCGCCACGCTGGCCCGGGAGAACGCGGTGCTCGCCGCCGACACCTCCGGAATCGGGCGCTCCGCGCGCAACCGCTTCGTGGGCCTCGTGACCAAGGTGACCATGGACACGGTGATGGCGCAGGTCGAGATCCAGTGCGGACCGCACCGAGTCGTCTCCCTGCTCAGCAGCGAGGCGGTGCGCGAACTCGGGCTCGAGCCGGGAAGCGTCGCGATCGCCGTCGTCAAGGCGACGAGCGTGATCGTGGAGACCCCGACGGCGAAGGCCTGACATGACAACCCGAACCCGCAGCATCCTCGCGGCCATCGTCGCGGCCACCGTGATCCTCGGAGCCTCCGCGTGCTCCGCGTCGACCCCCGCCGCCCCGGCCACCAGCACCAACACCTCCCCGCCGCTCAGCGGCTCGATCACGGTCTTCGCCGCGGCCTCGCTCAAGGGCACCTTCACCGAGCTCGCGAATCGCTTCAAGGCGAAGCACCCCGGCACGACCGTGAGCCTGAGCTTCGCCGGTTCCTCCGATCTGGCCACCCAGATCACCGCGGGCGCCCCGGCCGACGTCTTCGCCTCGGCCGACACCAAGAACATGGCGAAGCTCACGGCCGCGGGCCTCGTCGACGGCGAGCCCGTCGACTTCGCCACGAACACCCTCGAGATCGCCGTGCCCCCGGCCAACCCGGCCGCGATCGCGAGCCTCGCCGACCTGGCCAGGCCCGGGGTCAAGACCGTGGTCTGCCAGGCACAGGTGCCGTGCGGATCGACGACCGTCGCCGTGGAGAAGGCCGCCGGCGTGACGATCAGACCGGTGAGCGAGGAGCTCTCGGTGACCGACGTGCTGGGCAAGGTGTCATCGGGGGAGGCGGATGCCGGACTCGTCTACGTCACGGACGTGAAGGCGGCCGGGGCGAGCGTCACGGGCATCCCGTTTCCCGAGTCTGCGAAGGCCGTGAACACCTACCCGATCGCGGCGCTCACCGCCGGCGCGAGGCCCGCGGTGGCCGCGGCCTTCGTGCAGTTCGTGGTCGGCACGACCGGACGCTTGGTGCTCGCGGCGGCCGGCTTTGGCTCGCCCTAGCGCGGCCGGGCGGCGCGGCCGCCCGGGGTTCGACACGATCCCGCGCTGGGTGGTCGCGGTCGCGGCGGTCGGCGCGCTCTTCGTGCTCCTGCCCCTCGTCGCGATGGCCACCCGGGTGGACTGGGCGAACTTCCTCGCCCTGGTCACCTCCGAGTCATCCGTCGCGGCGCTGCTGCTGAGCCTGCGCACCTCGGTCGCGGCGACGGCGCTCTGCGTGCTGCTCGGCGTTCCGATGGCGCTCGTGCTCGCCCGCACGACCTTCCGTGGGCAGCGCCTCCTGCGCACCCTCGTGCTGCTGCCCCTCGTGCTGCCTCCCGTGATCGGCGGAATCGCGCTGCTCGCCGCGTTCGGCCGGCAGGGGCTGCTGGGCCACACCCTGGAGCTGGTCGGCATCCGGATCGCCTTCTCCACGACCGCCGTCGTGCTCGCCCAGACCTTCGTGGCGCTTCCCTTCCTCGTGCTGAGTCTCGAGGGAGCCCTGCGCGTCGCCGGCACCCGCTACGAGGCCGTGGCAGCCACCCTGGGCGCGCGGCCGACCACGGTGCTGCGGCGCATCACCCTTCCGCTCGTGCTGCCCGCCCTGCTCTCCGGCGCCGTGCTCTCCTTCGCGCGGGCGCTCGGCGAGTTCGGGGCCACCCTCACCTTCGCCGGGAGCCTGCAGGGAGTGACCCGCACCCTGCCGCTCGAGATCTACCTGCAGCGGGAGACCGATCCGAACGCCGCCGTCGCGCTCTCCCTCGTGCTGGTCGTGGTGTCGGTCGTCGTCGTGGCGCTGACCCTGCGCACCGTGCCCGGGCGCGCGGGTGCGTCGTGACCCTCGCCTTCAGCGCCACGCTCGCGGCCCGCGGATTCGACGTGACGCTCGACGTGGCGCGGGGTGAGACGGTGGCGATCCTCGGTCCGAACGGTGCAGGCAAGTCGACGGCGCTCCAGATCATCGCGGGCCTGCTGCGGCCGGACTCCGGCCACGCCGAGTGGGACGGCACCGCGCTGTTCCGCCTCGACGGCGGGCCGCGCGGAGCCTGGCTGCCGCCGCACCGCCGCGGCGTCTCGCTCCTCGCCCAGGACGCGCTCCTCTTTCCCCACCTGTCGGCGCTGGACAACGTCGCGTTCGGGCCGAGGAGCGCCGGGGCGGGATCGGATGCCGCGAGGGCCACGGCCAGAACCTGGCTCGCCGAGGTGGAGGCCTCCGATCTCGCCGCGGTGCGCCCGGGCAGGCTCTCCGGCGGGCAGGCCCAGCGCGTGGCCATCGCCCGGGCGCTCGCCGCCGACCCGAACCTGCTGCTGCTCGACGAGCCGCTCGCTGCCCTGGACGCCGCCGTCGCGCCGACGATCCGGCGGATGCTGCGCCGGGTGCTGGCGGGTCGCACCGCGATCGTGGTGACCCACGAGGTGCTCGATGCACTCACCCTCGCCGACCGGGTGGTGGTGATGAACCGCGGCGTGGTGGTCGAGACGGGCCAGACCCGCGAGGTGCTCGAACGCCCGCGTCATCCGTTCACCGCCGAGCTTGCCGGGCTCAATCTCGTTGTCGGCAGCCGCACGGCCGGGGGGCTGGCGGCCGACTGGGGCGAGCTCGTCGCCCCCGCGGCCCCGATGGTGCGGGGCGACGCGGTCTCGGCCGCCATCCGGCCCTCGGCGATCGACGTCTCGCGGCACGGCCAGCCCGGCCGGGACAACAGCGTTCCGGTGACCGTGATCGACCTCGAGCCGCGCGGCGACTCGATCCGGGTTCGTGCAGACTCGCTCTCGGCCGACGTGTCGCCCGGGCGGGCGGCGGCCCTCGATCTCGCCCCGGGGGACCGGGTGTTTTTCGGCTTCGACGGCCAAGACGTGAGCCTTTATGCCTCGGAGCGGCCCACGACCCTTCGGTAGTCTGTGCTGCACGCAGGTTCTAGGCCTCGAAGGGACGGTGGGCAATGCCGCACACGCTGGCGCTCCAGCCCGGCCAGGGACCGATCCGATCGGCGACCTACCTGCCGGCCGACCCGTCGGCGGTGCTCTGGGGACGCCTCCCGTGCGCGACGGACAGCCCGGTGCTGACGATCGACCCCGGCACCGAGGTGACGATCGACACCATCAGCCACGAGGGCGTGCTCGAAGACCAGGGGCGGGATCCGGTCGCCTTCTTCGGGGGATTCGGCGTGCGGCGCGAGGACGTGCTCCTGGACGCGATCGCGCTCGCCGCCTCCGATCATCCGCGGGATCCGGCGATCGACGGCCCGCATGTGGTGACCGGCCCCATCCACGTGCGCGGAGCCGTGCCGGGGGACCTGCTCGCGATCACCGTGCTCGAGACCCTGCCGCGCGTGCCGTACGGCGTGGTGTCGAACCGGCACGGCCGGGGAGCCCTGCCCGGCGAGTACCCGCTCGCCGCCGGCACGGTCAGCGTGTTCGCCGCGGTCGACGGCGAGCACGGCACCCTGCCGCGGGTTCACGGCGGGGCGCACTCGGTGCGGTTTCCGCTCGCGCCCTTCCTCGGCATCATGGGAGTGGCGGTGGCCGGGGGCTCGCGACCGCACTCGGTGCCGCCGGGCGCGCACGGCGGCAACATCGACATCAACCTGCTCACCGTGGGCAGCACTCTCTACCTGCCCGTGCAGGTGGCCGGGGCTCTCGCCTACGTGGGAGACCCGCACTTCGCGCAGGGCGACGGCGAGGTGGCGCTCACCGCGATGGAGGCGTCGCTGCGGGCAACACTGCGGTTCGACGTGCTCTCCGAGGCCGACGCGCTCGAACGGTTCGGCCGCCAGGTGGGCCCGCTCGCCGAAACGGCCGATTTGCTGATACCGACGGGTCTAAGCCCCGATCTGGACGAAGCGGTGCAGAATTGCGTGCGGGCCGCCATCGGCCTGCTGCAGGCGCGATACGGCATGGATGCTGCCCACGCCTACGCCTACCTGAGTGCAGCAACCGACTTCAACATTTCCCAAGTGGTCGATCTCGTCAAGGGTGCGCACGCGCGCATCAGAAAGGGAGATTTTCATGACTGACGTGCGAGTTTCCATCCCCAGCGACGCCGAGGAGCCGAGCGGTCTGCTCGACGCCTTCTGGGACTACGAGCGAGCCCTCACCGAAAACGACGTCGACGCTCTCGACGCGCTCTTCGCCCCCGGTCCCGACACCCTGCGCGGCGATGCCGGAGGCTTGCTCGTCGGGCACGACGCGATCGCCGCCTTCCGTCGTGGACGGGCGGCCGCCCCGAAGCGGCAGATCCTGGAGGTGCGCGTGCTGCCGGTCGGCGACGACGCCGCCCTCGTCGTGGCCGTCACGGCCCCGGCCGACGGCGGCCGAGGCCAGCAGACCCAGTTGTGGACGCGCGCGGATGGCGAGTGGCTCATCCAGGCGGCCCAGGTCAGCGTGCCCGCGCCGGCGATCGCCGCCACCACCTGGCGGATCGTCGGCGACCCGCTCGTCGAGGGTGCGGCATCCGGTCCGCTCTCCGGCCACCGGGTGGCCGTCAAGGACCTCTTCGACGTCGTCGGCTTCCCCGTGGGCGCCGGCGTGCCCCAGTACCTCGCCGAGAGCCCCCGCGTCGTCACGAACGCGACGGCCGTGACCGCGCTCCTGGCCGCCGGGGCGAGCGTGCAGGGCATCGCCCGCACCGACGAATTCGCCTACAGCCTGTCCGGACTCAACGCGCACTACGGCGCCCCGCAGAACCCCGCGGTCGTCGGGGCGATCCCCGGCGGCTCGTCGAGCGGCCCGGCCACCGCGGTCTCGAACGGCCAGTCCTCAATCGGCCTCGGCACAGACACGGGCGGCTCGATTCGGGTGCCCGCCTCCTACCAGGGCCTCTGGGGCCTGCGCACCACCCACGGCTCGGTGAGCCGCGACGGCCTGCTCGGCCTGTCGCCCACGTTCGACACCGTCGGCTGGCTCACCAGCGACGGAGCGACGCTTCGGGCCGCCGCCTCCGCGTCGCTCGCCGGCGCGCCGCGCGTCTCGGCCGAGTCGCGCTTCGCGGTGGCCCCGAGGCTGACCGCCGTCGCGGGCGACGAGGTGCGCTCGGCGTTCGAGGACGCGCTCGCCGCGCTCGCCGCCGCCGACTTCACCGACGACATCCTCTCGATCGAGCTGCCGGACTCCGACGACCTGCTCGAGATCTTCCGCACCGTGCAGGCCGCAGAGGCCTGGCACACCCACGGCGCGTGGATCGAGGCGCACCCTGGCGCTCTCGGCGACGACGTGGCCGAACGATTCGCCTTCGCGAAGTCGATCGACGCCGAGACCGAGGAATTCGCCCGCCAGGCCCTCGGGCTCGCGCGGGAGCGCATCGACTCCGTGCTCGGCGACCGCATCCTGCTCCTGCCGTCCGCGTCATCCGCCGCCCCGCTCGTGGACGCGGGCGCCGAGGAGCTCGAGCGGGCCAGGTCGAGCACGCTCCGCCTCACCTGCATCGCCGGTCTCGCCGGGCGTCCGGCGCTGAGCGTGCCGGTGCTCTCCGTGGCATCACCGACGTCGTGCGCCGCGCCCGTGGGGTTCGGCCTCGTCGGCCCGGTGCACAGCGATCTCTCGCTGATCGACGTGGGGGTCGCGCTCGCGCTCAGCCTCGGCTAGCTGCACTGCCCAGGGACTCCGATGGTGGTGCCCCGCGGACTGCAGTTGTGCAGGTCGGGTTGTGCAGGACGGCGCCGCCGTCCACGGGTGCACGCCCCGCAGACTCCCGTTGTGCAGGACACCGCCGACCGACGAGGGCGGCACAGCAGAGGGCCCGCCGCGGCCATACGCGAACATCCGTGACGGTGTCTGGAGTCACAGCTGCGTCAGCGTGGGACACGAGCACCTCGCTCAACTAGCGGGAGAAGATCGCCGAACCGCTCTCCATGTCGATCGGCAGCGAGGTGTGCTCGTGCACGACCCTCCAGGCGCCGTCCGTGCGCCGCAGACCGATGCTCAGGCGGTTGGTCATGGCGCGCTGGCGCTCGCCGGTCGCGGAGATGCCCGTGAAGGTCACCGCCGCGTGCCCGAACGCCACGTCGTCCCCGACGGTCGACCGCAGATCGGCGAAGCCGACCTCGACAGTCTCGTCGCCGAGCGACTCGAACCAGCCGGTGGCCATCGCGCGCCACTCGTCGATTCCGGAGTACTGCCACTGGCCCCAGGAATCGAAGATGTGCACATCGTCGTCGTAGATCGCGGCGAACGCGTCGACGTCCTTGGCGTTGACCGCTGCGGCATAGGCGGCCAGTGCTCGGCCGACCGGGGTGTCTTCGAGGCTCATGCGGACACCATACTCCGGGGCCGCCCGTCGCGAGAAAACGTCGCGTAGCGAGCGATCGGTCGGCCGCTTGCGCCGGATCCGATCGTAGTGGCGAAGGCCATCGGCCGGGCGGTGCAGAGCGGGAGGCCGCGCACCGGGTAGGCGGTCGGCGGCGCCGGCCCCATCATCCTGGTGAGGCGGATGCTCGGCGACCGCGGATTCGACCGGTCATCGCGCGCACGCTCGCGAACGGCTGACCGGGCCTCCCGCCCGGCCGCAAGCCTCGCCGTCTCGCGTGAGGTGCCTACTCTTGTCGCCTCGGCTACGTTCTTTGCGACAAGATTGGGCACTTCACGCCCGCCGGAGGCCGGACCGCCCCCTCAACTCACCCAATCACCCCGCGACACCCATCCACCGCACGCACTTCGCCGTCTCGCGTGAGGTGCCCACTTTTGGCGCTTCGGCTACGTTCTTTGCGGCAAAACTGGGCATTTCACGCCCGCCAGGGCGCCGGGACGCCGGGGGCCGAAACCCGGCTGAAACATCCGTTCCGTAGAATCTGAGCCTGAAACATCTGACTCACGTTGCGGAAGGACCCACAGTGTCGCACCAGATCAACCCCCCGCAGCGGCTGCTCATGGGGCCGGGCCCGATCAACGCCGATCCGCGAGTTCTGCGCGCCATGTCCGCGCAGCTCGTCGGGCAGTACGACCCGGCGATGACCGCGTACATGAACGAGACGATGGAGCTCTACCGGGGCGTCTTCCGCACCGCCAACGCCGCCACGCTCGTGGTCGACGGCACCTCCCGGGCCGGCATCGAGGCCGCCCTGGTCTCGCTCATCGAGCCGGGCGACCGGGTGCTCGTGCCCGTGTTCGGGCGATTCGGGCACCTGCTGCGCGAGATCGCCGAGAGGTGCGGCGCGGAGGTTCACGTGGTCGAACGGGAGTGGGGCACGGTGTTCACCCCAGCCGAGATCGAGCGGGCGATCGTCGAGACGAGGCCGAAGCTCGTCGCGATCGTGCACGGAGACACCTCGACGACGCTCGCCCAGCCGCTCGACGAGCTCGGAGCGATCTGCGCGAAGCACGGGGCGATCCTGTACACGGATGCCACGGCATCCCTCGGCGGCAACGCCTTCGAGGGGGATGCCTGGGGCATCGACGTGGCCACGGCCGGGCTGCAGAAGTGCCTCGCCGGTCCGTCCGGCAGCGCCCCGATCACCCTGTCGGAGCGCGCGGTCGAGGTGGTGAACGCGCGAAAGAGCATCGAGGCGGGCATCCGCTCGGCCGGGGACGCCGTGAGCGCGAGCCCCATCCGCTCCAACTACTTCGACCTCGCGATGATCCTCGACTACTGGGGGCCCAAGCGGCTCAACCACCACACGGAGGCCACCACGATGCTCTACGGCGCGCGCGAGTGCGCCCGGCTGCTCGTGGAGGAGGGGCTGCCCGCGGCGGTGGAGCGCCATCGGCTGCACGGCTCGGCGATGGTCGCCGGGCTGGTGGGGCTCGGGCTCGAGCTCTTCGGCGACCAGGGGGTGCGGATGAACAACGTGGTCGGCGTGGAGATCCCGGCCGGCATCGACGGTGACGCGGCCCGGGCCGCCCTGCTCGCCGACTATGGCATCGAGATCGGCACCTCGTTCGGGCCGCTGCACGGGCGGGTCTGGCGCATCGGCACCATGGGGTACAACGCGCGCCGGGACACGGTGCTCACCACCCTCGCGGCGCTGGAGCAGGTTCTGCGCCGCGGCGGCGTGCCGGTGACGGCCGGCGGCGGCGTCGGAGCGGCGATCGACTTCTACGGCGACGTCTCCCGCGACTTCAACGGCGAGCGATGACGCTCACCACCGCCCAGCTCGCAACGGCCAGGGTGATCCTCGAGCGCTGCGACGAGCTCGCGACCCACAGCTCCCGCGAGTCCGGCATCGAACGGGTCTACCTCTCCGCCGAGCATCGTGCGGTGAACGAGCTCGCGGCCGAGTGGATGCGCGAGGCCGGTCTCACCCCCTGTCAGGACGCGGCGGGCAACCTCTGCGGCCGGATCGAGGGCTCGAGTCCTGGACTGCCCGCGCTGCTGCTCGGCTCCCACCTCGACACCGTGCCGGGCGCCGGGCGCTACGACGGCATCCTCGGCGTGCTCGCGGCGATCGCCGTGGCCTCGCGGGTGCCGGCCGGCGAACTGCCATTCGCGCTCGAGGTCGTGGCGTTCGGCGACGAGGAGGGCACCCGCTTCGGCGCCACCCTGCTCGGCTCCCGCGCCCTCGCGGGCACTTGGCGCCCGGAGTGGGCCGACCTCGTGGACAAGGACGGCATCAGCCTCGGCGACGCGGCGACCGCGTTCGGGCTCGACCCCGAGCTCATCGGCGATGCGGCCCGCGACCCGGCCTCGCTCGTCGGCTACCTCGAGGCGCACATCGAGCAGGGGCCGCTGCTCGAGGACGCCGGGCGAGCCCTCGGAGTCGTCACCTCGATCACGGCCGCGCGCCGCCTGCTCGTGACCCTCACCGGCGAGGCCCGGCACTGCGCGACCCCGTGGAACCTTCGGCACGACGCGCTGCTCGGGGCGAGCGAGGCGATCCTCGCCATCGAGCGGATCGCGCGTGAACAGGGTAGCCCGGCCACGGTCGGGCACATCTCCGTGCAACCGGATGCCGTGAACGTGATCCCGGGCACCGCCGAGTTCAGCCTCGACCTGCGCGACGAGACGGCCGCGGGCCGGGACCACACCTGGCGCGCCATCCTGGCCGAGATCGAGCGCATCGTCGCCGACCGCGGACTGGGCGTCTCCGTCGCCGAGACCCACACGGCCCCGGCGGTGCAGTGCTCTTCCGAGTTGCGCGAGGTGATCCGGGCCGGCATCCGCTGGACGGGGGACGCCGACCCTCTCGAGCTGCACAGCATCGCCGGTCACGACGCGATGGCGATCGCCGCCGTCACGGCGGTCGGCATGCTCTTCGTGCGCTGCCGGGGAGGCATCAGCCACCACGCCGACGAGTCCGTGCTGCTCGAGGATGTGGCCCGTGCCGTGGACGCGCTGCACGCCGCGGTTCTCGCGCGGGCGGCCCAATCGTGACGGCCCAATCGTGACGGCCCAATCGTGACGGCGGGACTCCTCGCCCGAATCGAGCAGGGCTACGGCGGGCTCTCCCCGCAAGAGCAGCGGGCGGCCGACTTCCTGCGCGACCACCTCGCCGACCTCGCCTTCTACAACGCCACCGAGGTCGCGCGCCTCAGCGGGGTGTCGAAGGCCACCGTCAGCCGGCTGTACCGCCGACTCGGGTTCGGCAGTGCCGAGGAGCTGCGGGACCACGTGCGCGGCCTGCGCGCGGCCGGCACGCCCATCGCGCCGGACGCTCCGCCGAGCCTCACCGCCCACATCGACCGGGAGGTGGCCAACCTGCGCGCGGCGCTCGCCTCGCCGCAGCTCGAGCCGGTGGCGGCGCTCATCGCCTCCGCACGGCGGGTGCTCGTGATCGGCCTCCGAAACAGCTACCCGGTGGCCCTGCACCTGCGCCAGCAGCTCGCCCAGGCGCGGGACCGCGTGGAGCTCGCGCCGCTGCCCGGCCAGTCGCTCGGCGAGGAACTCGTGGCCCTGGCGTCGGAGGACGTGGTCGTGCTCGTGGGTTTCCGCCGTCGGCCAGATTCGTTCGCCCGGCTCGTCGCGGCGGTGTCCGCTGCGCCGGCCCGCGCGGTGCTGCTCACGGACTCCACCGGCCGCCGATTCGCCTCCGAGGTCGATCACCTCCTGGAGTGCCCGGTCGACAGCGTCTCGGCCTTCGACAGCTACGCCGCGGCGGCGAGCCTCGTGAGCGTGCTCTCCGCCGCCGTGCTCGCCGCCCGGCCGCGCGAGGGTCGCGACCGGATCGCCGGAATCGGCGCGGCCTACGATCGGCTCGCCGAGCTCGAAGGGGTGTGACCGGGCTCCAACCGGGCACCCTGCCGGGGGAGGTGGGGCGTGAGCGCGGTCAGGCGCGGTCGATGTCGCGGCCGTCGAAGAGGTCGCCGCACTCGACCTCGGTCGCGTCGTGCGCCACGAGGTAGGTGCGCGCGCCCCGGTCGCCGGTGACCTCGGCGCTCACGGCGGCCCAGTGTGCGCGGCCGATGAGCACCGGATGGCCAGGCCGGCCGTCGAAGACGGCCTGGCGCAGCGTCGAGGCGTCCGCATCCTCGCCCAGAACCCGGAGGGCGACGACGAGCGGCAGGTCGGGCAGGTCCACGAGGGTGATGAGCGCGGCCACGGCGCCCGTCTCCGCGGCGGCGGCGAGGCCCACACGCAGCGACTCCGCCATCCCGTCCGCCCAGCGATCCGCCACGACCACCTCGGCCCAGGAGGGCGCGAGCGGCGCCGCCTCGGCCGCGCGGGCGCCGAGCACCGCGATCACCGGGTCACAGCCCGCCGCACGCAGCAGGGTGGCCGCCCGCGCGAGCCACGGCTCGCCGTCCGCGGTGCGCAGCAGCGCCTTGGGGCTGCCGATGCGCGTGCCGGCACCGGCGGCGAGGATGACGCCCGCGATGTCGGGTACTCCGGTCTCGGCCATGGGTAATGTTAGGCAGACCATGATGGAAATCCCCCTGAGTGAACTCCGCGAGAATCTCGCCGCCTGCCTCTCCGTTCAGCGCTGGATCGACGATGTCGTGCGCGAGGCGCCATTCGACGACGTCGCCCAGCTGCTCGCCGCGGCCTACGATGCCGCCACGCCGCTGAGTCCGTCCGAGATCGACGAGGCCATCGCGCATCATCCGCGCATCGGCGAGAAGCCGGAGGGCGAGGGGGCCGCTCAGGCCTTCAGCCGCGGCGAACAGGCCGCCCTGGGCGACGACGAGGGCGAGCTCGCCGCGGCGATCGCCGCGGGCAACCGGGCATACGAGGATCGCTTCGGGCGCGTCTTCATCATCCGTGCGGCCGGACGCACGCGCGCCGAGATTCTCGAAGAACTCGAGCGGCGCCTCGAACTTCCCAACAGCACGGAGCTCGAGATCGTGGGCGAGCAGCTCCGGGAGATCGCCCTCATCCGGCTCGAGAAGATCTACGGGCGGGAGCTCCCGTGAGCCAGGTCACCACCCACGTCCTCGACGCGGCGCTCGGCCGACCGGCCTCGGGGGTGGCCGTGTCGCTGGAGAGCGAGGGCGGCAGCCCGCTCGGCTCCGCGGTGACCGGCGCCGACGGGCGGGCGGGGGAGCTCGCACCGGATGCCCTGCCGGCCGGCCGGTACCGTCTCGTCTTCGACACGGCGGCCTACTTCGCCGCGACGGCCACGCCCACCTTCTACCCGCGAGTGACCATCGACTTCGACCTCGCCGACGCCTCGGCGCACTATCACGTTCCGCTGCTGCTCAGCCCGTTCGGCTACTCGACCTACCGGGGCAGCTGACCTCGGTCACCGCCTTTTCACCACCGTGAGGAGCATGACGGAGTCCTCGACGGCGTCCACCGAGTGTCGCCCGTCCGGCATGATCATCAGGTCGCCGACGGAGCCGTTCCAGGAGACCTCCCCGGAGCGCAGCAGCACCCGACCGACGAGCACCTGCAGGGTCGCCTCTCCCGGGTTCTCATGCTCGGCGAGGCTCTCGCCCGCCCGCAGGGCGATGAGCGTCTGACGGAGCTGATGCTCGTGCCCGCCGAACACAGTGCTCGAGCTTCGCCCGCTCGGGGCATCGAGAGCCTGCGCCAGCTCGTGCCTCGCGAGGGCAATGAGTGAGGACTTCTGCATGTGGTCGCTCCGTTCGCCGGGTGACGCCGGAACGTCACGTTCCCAGTGTGCTCCTCCCGCGGCTCAGTAGTCGGTGCGCGAGTCCTGGGCGAGCCAGGCGTCGAACGGCTCCGGGGCGTTGTCCGGTCGCACGGCCACGACCGGCATCGGCCAGCTCGACCGGTCCCGGCTGAACAGCTCGTAGAATTCGAGGTCGTCGAATCCGCCGCGCGCCGCGTCGTGGCGGTCGGCCGCGAACACGACCCGGTCCACGCGGGCCCAGAGCGCGGCCGAGAGGCAGAGCGGGCACGGCTCGCACGAGGTGTAGAGCGTCGCGCCGGCGAGCGAGAAGTCGCCGACGGCGAGGCACGCGGCGCGGATGGCCACCACCTCCGCGTGAGCGGTCGGGTCGAGCGTGGCGGTCACCCGGTTCTGGCCCTCGGCCAGCAGCACGCCGTCCCTCACGATCAGGGCACCGAACGGACCGCCGCCGTTCGCCACGTTCTCGGTGGCGAGCTCGATCGTGCGGGCCAGCCACGCGGCGTCGGTCTGCGCCGCGGTCATGCGAGACCCGCGGATGCTCGCCAGGCCTCATGCGCATCCGGGGCATCGTCGCGCAGCACGGTCGCCTCGATGAGCCCGTACGGCCGGTCGGCGGCGAAGAACACCTCGCCGGGGTTCTCGAGTCCGAAGGGGGAGAGGTCGACCACGAAGTGGTGCTTGTTGGGCGCGGTCAGCCGCACCTCGGCGATCGAGGGGAAGGCCTCGAGCACGGCCTTGCCCATGTGCCAGAGGGTCTGCTGGAGCGCGAGGGACTGCAGCATGGCGAACTCCCTGATCATGATCGCCTTGACGCCGACGTACACCTCGTCCCACGGCACATCGGTGCTGGTGAACCGCCACTTGGCCACGAGGGAGGTCGCCATCACGCGGTCGTGGGTCTCCGGCAGGGTCGTGTACTCGTTGGTGAGGAAGCCGGCGAACTCGGAGCCGGTGGACTTGAGCAGCACCAGGTCCTTGAAGCCGCCGATCACGTACTCGCCGGTCGCATCGACGGTGACCGCCGCCGTTCGCACCTCCTGCCCGCTGCGGGTCCAGGTGTGGTCGTGCTCGACGCCGTCCACGATCGCACGCTGCCAGGCGTACTCCTCGATCTCGATGCGGGCGCCCTCCACCGGCCCGATGTCGGTCACGAAGTGCCGGGCCAGGTCCAGGCCGAAGTGCTCCATCGAGGAGACCCCCTTCGACCGCGCGAAGGCGTACGCCGTGTTCTTCTGCGTGTCGGTCGGCAGCACACCGGACTGGTCGCCGACGAGGTAGGCCGGATCGAACGGCCCGCGAAGCGCCGTCGTCACGTTGAGGTCGCGGATCTCGTGTCGCGGCCTGTCGCGGTAGATGCGAACGAGCCGCGATTCGGCCTTTCCGTACTGGTGGTCGCCCAGGATTATTGCCATGCCCGATTGTGCCAAATCAATGTGACGGCGATGTTTCCTCAGCGTGCCGACGGGGCTCATCGGCCGGCCTCGATCAGGCGCCCGCCGGGCGCGGCGTCCGGAGCCGTGGACACCGGGTTGCCGGCGAGCCAGGTGCGCCGCACGACACCGTGCAGGCTCGCGCCGTCGTACGCGCTCACCGCGTTCCGGTGCTGCAGGGCCTCGGCGTGCACCGTGAAGGCCTCGTTCGGCGCGAAGGCGACGAGGTCGGCGGCGGCCCCCACGGCGATGCGGCCCTTGCCGGGCAGGCCGACGAGATCCGCCGGACCGGTGGACATCCAGCCGAGCACACGCTCGAGGGGGATGCCGCGGGCCTGTGCCTCGGTCCAGACCGCCGCGAGTCCCACCTGGAGGCCGGCGATGCCGCCCCAGGCGAGGCCGAAGTCGCCGCCGTGGGCGAACTTGAGCGCCGCGGTGCTTGGACTGTGGTCGGTGACGACGATGTTGATGTCGCCGTCGAGCAGGGCCTGCCAGAGCGCGTCGCGGTTGGCGTCGGACCGGATGGGCGGGCAGCACTTGAACTGGGTCGCGGCATCCGGGATCTGCTCGGCCGCGAACGCCAGGTAGTGCGGGCAGGTCTCCACGGTGATCGGCAGCCCCTCGGCACGGGCGGCGCGCAGGGCGGGAAGGGCCAGCGCCGAGGAGAGGTGCAGGATGTGGGCGCGCGCCCCGGTGCGCCGCACCCCGGCGATCACCCGGTCGATCGCCGTGGTCTCCGCCTCGTCCGGGCGGGAGTCGACGAACCGGCCGTAGCCGACCCCTCCCGAGTTGGCGTGCGCGTCGAGCACGGCCGGGTCCTCGGCGTGCACGATGAGCAGGCCGCCGAACTCCGCGATCTCCTCGAGCGCCCTCTCGAGCTGGGCGGCGTCGAGGTGCTCGAACTCGTCGACGCCCGAGGGGGCGAGGAAGGCCTTGAAGCCGAACACTCCGGCGTCGTGCAGGCCCCGGAGGGTTCCGAGGTTCTGTGGAACCGCGCCACCCCAGAAGCCGACGTCCACGATCGCCTGGGGCGCGGCCGAGGCCCGCTTGGTCGCGAGCGCCTCGACCGTGACGGTGGCCGGGATGCTGTTGAGCGGCATGTCGATGATCGTCGTGACGCCGCCGGCGGCCGCGGCCCTCGTGGCCGAGGCGAAGCCCTCCCACTCGGTGCGTCCCGGTTCGTTGACGTGCACGTGCGAGTCGACGAGCCCGGGGATGAGCACCTCGTCGTCGGCGAGGGTGACGACGTCGACGCCCTCGAGCGGAGACTCGCTGATCGCGGCGATCCGGCCGCCGGAGACGCCCACGTCCGCGGGGCGGAACCGCCCGTCGACGAGCACGGTGGTGGACCGCAGGACCAGGTCGAATCGGGGCGCCGAGGGCATCGTCTCATTATCCCGGACTCGGCCGCCCGGCCGGTTCAACCGACGTTCACGATCCGTTCCGCTGTTCGCCTTGCATCGAGAACCAGCGTTCTCTAAGATGGGACAACCAGCTGAGAACGGGCGTTCTCAGGCCTCTACGAAGGGAAGAAAATGTCGTACATCACCGTCGGCCAGGAGAACTCCACGGACATCGAGCTGTACTACGAGGACCACGGATCCGGACAGCCGGTCGTGCTCATCCACGGCTATCCGCTCGACGGGCACTCCTGGGAGCGCCAGACGAAGGCACTTCTCGACGCCGGCTACCGAGTGATCGCCTATGACCGGCGCGGCTTCGGCCAGTCCAGCCAGCCGACCGTGGGCTACGACTACGACACCTTCGCCGCCGACCTCGACGCCGTGCTGACGACCCTCGACCTCACGGATGTCGTGCTCGTCGGATTCTCGATGGGCACCGGAGAGCTGGCCCGCTACGTGGCCAACCACGGCGCCGACCGGGTGGCGAAGCTCGCCTTCCTCGCCTCCCTCGAGCCGTTCCTGCTGCAGACCGACGACAACCCGACCGGCGTTCCCGGCGACGTCTTCGACGGCATCGCCGAGGCGGCATCCGCCGACCGCTTCGCCTGGTTCACCGGCTTCTACCAGAACTTCTACAACCTCGACGAGAACCTCGGCAGCCGCATCAGCGAGGAGGCCGTGCGCAACAGTTGGAACGTCGCGGCGTCGAGCGCGGCCATCGTCGCCGCCGGGGTGGTGCCGAGCTGGATCGAGGACTTCCGCGGCGACGTGGCGAAGGTGCGCGCCTCGGGCACGCCCAGCCTCATCCTGCATGGGACGAGCGACCGGATTCTGCCGATCGACGCGTCGGGACGCGAGTTCCACCGCGTCTTCCCCGAGGCCGAGTACGTGGAGCTGGAGGGCGCCCCGCACGGCCTGCTCTGGACCCACGCCGACGAGGTGAACGCCGCGCTGCTGGCCTTCCTCGCCCAGTAGCTCGTCGCCCCATCCCTCGCGGCGGGGGAAGGCGGCTCGCGGAGGGGGTTACGACGCCCGCCGCGAGACCGTTTCCCCGCCGCCGGGTGCGCTTTCTCCCTCCGCGAGGGCGGCCTAGGCTGGGGCAATGACCCTGCTGGAGTGCCCGAAGCTCATGGAGTACGGCCCGTGCGGCGGGGTCAGGCTCGACGGCAGCTGCGAGGTTTCGCCGCACCCGTGCGTGTTCCTCGAGACGCCGACCGTGCGCTGGCACGGGGGCGCGGAACCCGGTGGGGCGGCGCAACAGTCCGAGGGCGCCGTGCGGATGCGCGGGCTGCTCTCCACCCGCCAGATCGTGGTCGCGGACTTCCCGGCGCGGGCGCTGGATGCCGCCTCGATCGCCGAATGCGCGTCCGCGCTGACCGGCCGGGTGGATGCCGTGCTCGCCGGGGACGCCGGAACCGCGCGCGTGCAGTATTCGCCCTCGTATCGCGCCCACCTCATCCGGAGCGCCGGACTCGACGTCTGGACCGGCCTCAACTGCCGGGACCGCAACGGGGTGGCGATGGAGGGCGAACTCGCCGGCCTCGCCCACGTCGGCGTGTCCGGCGTGCACTGCGTCACCGGCGACCACACCCTCACCGGGTCGCGGCCGGACGCCCGGCCGGTGTTCGACCTCGACTCCACGGAGGCGGCCGCGCTCGCCCGGGCGAGCGGGCACCTCGTGTCGGTCGCGGAGTCGCCGGCCGCCCCGCCGGTGGCCCGCCGCCCGTCCCGGCTTCTCGAGAAGCAGCACGCGGGGGCGGAGCTCTGCTTCGTCAACCACTGCGGAGGCGCGGCGGCCGTCGCGGCGTTCGTCGGGGCCGCGCGGGGCGTCGGCGTCACGATGCGGTTCATCCCCTGCGTACCGATCGTCGTCGACCGGGCCAGCGCGGAACTGCTGCGGAGCTTCACGACGCTCGTGCTCCCCGAGGGCTACCTCGACCGCATCCTCGCCGCCCGCGACCCGTTCGCGCAGGGGGTGGCCTCCGCCGCCGATCTCGCACGATCCCTCCTCGCGATCGACGGAGTGGCGGGGGTGAACCTGTCCGGCGGGGCGGGGCAGGGCCGCGAGGCCTGGTTCGCCGAGGCGCTCGCGCGGATTTCGGATGAGTTGGAGCTGGTGCAATGAGCAACGCGATGTGGGACGAGCGCTACACCGAGGCCGCGGCGGCCGGGTCGACGGTGTGGTCGAAGGGGCCGAACGCCTGGGTCGAGTCGACGGTCGGCGCGCTGCCGCCGGGCAGGGCGGTGGATCTCGCGGCGGGCGAGGGCAGGAACTCCCTGTGGCTCGCCTCCCTCGGCTGGTCGGTGACGGCCGTGGACTTCTCGGCGGCCGGGCTCGCCATCGGCAGGGCGCGGGCCGCGGAGCTCGGCGCGCACGGCGGTGACGGCACCGACATCGACTGGGTGGTCGCCGACGCGACCGAGTGGGTCGCGCCGGAGCCGGTCGACCTCGTGGTGATCGCCTACCTTCAGCTCCCCGCCGCGCAGCTCGCCCGGGCGGTCGCCAACGCGGCGGCGTCGCTCCGGCCGGGCGGCACCCTGTCCATGATCGGCCACGATCGCGAGAATCTCAGCCGAGGCATCGGCGGCCCGCAGAACCCGCTGATCCTGCACGATGTCGCCGAGTTGCGCGCCGCGGCGGCGGGCACCGACCTCGAGGTCGTCGAATGCCGCCAGGTCGAGCGACCGGTGGATGGCGGGGTCGCCATCGACGCCATCCTGCTCGCTCGCAGGCCGTCGGCCTAGCCCGGGAGGTGCGCGACCGTCCAGCCGCCCGAGGTGGCCCGGTACTCGAGGCGTCGGCTCGCCGCCTCCTGGTCACACGTCCAGAAGGTCATCCGGCTCGGACGCACGAGAAAGCCGATCCAGTTGTCCGGCTGCTCGAAGCCCGAGGTGTGGGACTCGGCGAAGGCCGCCCAGCGGGCTCGGCGCTCCTCATCCGGCGCCTGCGCGTACTCGAAGGTGTTGAGCCAGGCGAGCTGCTGCAGGTAGGGCGAACGCGACCGGTAGGCCGCGGCGATCTCCGCCGCCGGAGCCACCTCGGCCCGGCCCTGCACCACGAGCTGGCGGCTGAAGCCCGGCCAGAGGAAGGACAGCGCCACGGCGGGATTGGCGACGATGCTCGCGGCCTTGCGGGACAGCGCGTCGGTGTGGAAGTAGAAGCCCTGCCCGTCGAATTCGGTCAGCAGCACCGTGCGGGCGTCCGGTTCCCCGGACGCCCGCACTGTCGCGAGCGTCATCTGCGGCCGCTCTGGGTCGTCGTTTGCCGGCAGCCACTCGGCCACGAGGGCCCACGGCTCGCTCGGCTCGCTCATGGCTGGTGCCTGAACCCGGCGATCTCGGCGAGGGCCGCGACCCCGTTGGCCACCGCCCGGTCGAAGATTCGCTTTCCCGCCTCCGCGTTCGCGCCGCGCGCATCGCCGATCACGCCCACCGGACCGAAGTCGTTGCTCAGCCAGCCGAAGCTCACCGGGCCGCCGTTGAACTTGATGTGCTCGAGGTCGGCCATGTGATCTGGCACCCAGCGATCGGCCCGCGTCATGTCCACCAGGTCGGGCCGCAGGTGCAGGATCATCGACGTCTCGCCGTGACCGCCGTGGATGCCGAAGCCGCGTTCGTCCGGACCGTCGAAGCCGTCGCCGGCGGTGATCCCGGTGCCCATGAGGAAGGTGCGCAGGCCGAACCGGCGGCGCAGCTCGCGCAATGCCACCTGCAGCAGCGCGATGTTGCCGCCGTGCCCGTTGTAGAACACGAGGGTCTTCGCGGGGGTGGCGGCGACCGAGCGGCCGATGTCCACGACCGTCTGCATGAGCGTGTCCCAGGTGAGCCACACCGTGCCGGGCGCCCAGTGGTGCTCGTCCGACTTCGTGTAGGCGAGGGACGGCAGCAGCCAGACGTCCTGCCCGGCGGACGCCGCGGTCTCGACCACGACGCGGCCGATCATGTCGGCCATGAGGTAGTCGGTCGACAGTGGCAGGTGCGGGCCGTGGTGCTCGATCGCCCCGGTGGGGAGCACGAGGATCGAGTCGGCCGTGAGGGCGGCGGCGGCCGCCGGCCCGGAGAGGTTGACCAGGTCGCGAGAGCTCATGAGACCTTGTCTCCCGTCGCGACGGTGGGAACGCGCAGCTTGCCGGGATTCAACAGGCGCTGCGGGTCGGTCGTCTCGGCAAGCCGAGCCGTGCGCTCGGGCTCGAAGTCCACGAACCACTGGTGCGGATTGTGATACCCGACACCCAGCTCGGTGAGCCTCTCGAAGCCGGCGTACACCTCCTCGGCGCTCGAATATTCTCCGGCGAGCATGCCGATCGGACGGCCGTGCTGGGCCTCGATGTGGAGCATCCCTCCCGGGTACACGGCGTGCACCTCGTCGATGCGGTCGACGAGGGCGTCCCCGCTCACCTCGACGTGGAAGTAGCGGTCGGGGTAGGCCTTCTGCAGCCACTCGATCGGGTGGTTGTACGACATCATGCTGATCTTCATGGTGCTCTGGGCACCCTCGCGGATGTCATCGACGCGACCACCGGCGGCCTCGACGAGCGCGGTCGCGGCCGCCACCGTGCTGAGGTCGAGGATCGCCCGGAGGCTCGCGCGGTCGGCCGGGATTCCCGGGTCCGGCGGGAGCGCGTTGGCAAGCGTCGGGAGGTCGGCCGAGACCAGTCGCGGGGTGGGCTCGAGGCGGCCGATCTCGCGGATCACCGAGAGGGCCTGCTCGAAGGTGTCGAAGCTCGCGAAGAATCCGCGCCAGTCCTGCAGCGGCTCGGTGACGACGGTCGCCCGGGCGATGATGCCCGCGGTGCCGTAGTTGTGCACGTAGGGCTGTGCTGCCTCGCCGGCGACGTGCACGAGCGCGGCGTCGGCCACGGCGTGCACGACGTCGAGCGCCGCGACGAAACCCTGGCTGTTCGAGCCGTGTTTGATCGAGCCGGTGCCGCCCGAGCCGCCGGAGAGGAAGCCGCCGATCGACGAGTTGGCGGTGGACGGGTACATCAGGATCTGCTGGCCGGCCTTGTTCGCGGCCTGCTCGAGCGCCGCCATCGACGCGCCGGCCTCGGCGGTGATGAATCCGTCGCCCACCTCGACGATGGCGCGGGCCCGCGACATGTCCAGCACGAGGCCGTCGGCCATCGGGATGGCCTGGCCGTAGTTGCCGGTGCCCTTGCCCCGCGGGGTGATCGGCACGTCATGGCGAACCGCGGCGGCGACGACCTCGGCGATCTGTTCCGCGCTCGCCGGGTAGGCCACGAGTTCGGCGAGGCCGAGGGGCAGCTGTTCCTTGATGATCGGTGAGAGGTAGGCGCCGTCGGTCGAGGCACGCGCACGCGCCGCCGGCTCGGTGCTCACTCCGCGATCGCCGAGCAGCTCGCGCAGCTCCGCTTCGAGGGACGCAATGGGGGTGTCATTCATGGGGATTTCCTTTGGATCGGGCATCAGTGCATGACCATGCCGCCGGTGACGTTTATCGCCTGGCCGGTGAGGTAGTCGGCGTCCTGGGACGCGAGGAACAGGGCGTCGCCCGCCACATCGGACGGCTCGCCCAGGCGGCCGAGCGGTGAGTACGACGACCAGGTCTTCACGTCGTCGTCGGTGCGCGTGGCGGCGCCCATGTCGGTGAGAACGTAGCCGGGGCAGAGCGAGTTCGCGACGATGCCGTGCTCGCCCCACTCCAGTGCGGCGACGCGGGTGAGGGCGACGACGGCCGCCTTCGAGGCGGCGTAGTGGCCCTCGCCGGCCCCGCCCTTCTTCGCCGCCATGCTCGCGAGGTTGATGATCTTGCCGCCGTCGCCGGCCGCGATCATCCACCGCGCGGCGACCTGCATGGTGCTGAGCATGGCCCGGGTGTTGATGGAGAACATCTCGTTCCAGTCGGCCACGGTCACCTCGAGCAGCGGCCGGCAGCGCAGGATGCCGGCGCTGTTGACGAGGATGTCGATGCCGCCGAGTCCGGCGATCGCCGCCTCGGTGGCGGCCGTCGTGTCCACCGGGTCGACGAGGTCGACGGCGTGGAAGCTGCCGCCGAGTTCGACGGCGAGACGCGATCCCTCGTCGACGAGCCGGTCGAGGATCGCCACGCTGGCGCCCTCCGATGCGAACCGGCCGGCGATCGCGGCGCCGATGCCCCGTGCCCCACCGGTGACGACGACGCGCTTGCCCGTGAGCCGCCCGGTCGCCGTCACCAGTGGGTCATTCATGAGGGGGTCAGAATCCGATCGTCTTGTCGATGAATTCGTTGGTGAAGAGGTCGGTCGCCTTGAGACCGGCCTTCGGGGCCGACCCCGTCTTCGTGAACAGCGGGGTGTCGATGTCGATGACCTTCTGCACCCGCGCCTCGTCGAAGTCTCCGATGTAGGCGTTGTCGCCGTTCGTGGCGATCTTGAGCTTCTTCATCTGGCTGACGCCGAAGTCCGCGACCTTCTCCGAGTAGACCCAGCCGTTGTTGTAGGCCGTGACGAGGTCGGCGACGAGCTTGTTGGTGGCCGCCGGCTTCGAGATGTAGTCCACATCGGCCTGCTGCAGCACCGGAACGAGCTTCTTGAGGCAGGGGCTGAGCTTCTCGAGGTCACCGCTGCGCACCGAGACGGCCTCCGGGTAGATCGGGTAGCCCGTGTCGTTGATGAGCTGGAAGTTCACCGGCTTGCCCCACGCGCTCACCTCGTTCTGGTAGATGTACGGCTCGGCCGTGGCGAAGCCCTGCTGGCCGTCCTTGCCCTTGGCCGTGACGAACTTGGCCGGGGTGCCGTCGTACGCACCATCAGTCTGCGCCTCCGGGAGGATCCCCGAGCCCTGCAGGTAGCCCATGTACGCGGCGCCCTGGAAGTAGCGAACGACTCCGCCGTCCGCCTTGAGCGCCTCGCCGAGGTCCTTGATGGTCTTGACCTTGGGATAGGTGGACGGGTCCCACATGATCACCTGCGGGGAGATGTTGTTCTCGGCGAACACCGCGGTGGTCGGCAGGGTCGCCGACAACTGAACGGCCTCGTCGGTGGAGACGTAGGCGAGGGTGATGTCCTTGTCCTTGTAGAGCTCCGAACTCACGGTGGAGTAGCCGATCGCCGGGCCGCCCGAGCGCACCTCGACCTTGACCCCGGTGGACTTGCCTCCGGAGTAGAGGTCGCCGCTCACCGACTTCTTGTCGGCATTGATCACGGGATTCGGTCCGAGAAGCTGGTAGAGGTGGCCGTGGTCGGCCTCCGGGTTCCAGTCGGTCTGGATGGTGACGGTGGCCGGGCAGACACCCGACAGGTCGACGGCGCCTGCTGCGGCGGTCGGTGCCGAACTGCTGCTGCTGGACGGGCTGCTCGCGCAACCGGCGAGGGCGATTCCCGCCGCGAACACCATGCCGACGGCGATGGTGGAGCGGACTGCTGTTCTGTGCATTGCTACTCCTCTTGGTGGTGGGGGTGCGAAGGGTGGTGCGGGTGAAAACTGTGCAAACCGGGGATCAGCCGAAGTCGTACCACTTTCCGACGACCAGGCGGCCGAGCAGTCCGAAGACGAGGAAGACGACGACGCCGAGCGCCGACGCGGTGAGTATGGCGGCGTAGGTGCCCGCGCCGTTCAGCCTCGAGGTGGAGACCTGGATGAGCACGCCGAGGCCCGGGGTGCCGCGCTGGAAGAACTGGTCGCCCACGATCGCGCCGATCACCGAGAGGCCGGCCGCCGTGCGCAGCCCGACGAAGATCGACGGCAGCGCGGCCGGAAACTGCAGCTTGGTGAGGGTGGTCCAGCGACCGGCGCCCTGGAGGGTGAAGAGTTCGCGCTGCGCCCGATCCACCGACTGCAGGCCGAAGAGGGTGTTCGAGACCATGGGGAAGATCGAGATCATCACCGTGACGATCACCCGGGAGAGGAACTCGTAGCCGAAGAGGGCGCCGATGAGCGGCACGAGGGCCAGGATCGGGATGCACTGAAGGATCACCGCGTACGGGTAGAGGGAACGCTCGATCCACTTCGCCTGAGACATCAGGATCGCCCACGCCACGCCGATGACGATCGCCACGACGAGGCCGGTGAGCGCCACCTGGGTCGAGTTGCCGAGGTCCTGCACCAGCTGCGGCGAGAACAGCGGATCGGCGAACGCGGCCTTGAGCACGAGATGCGGGTATGGCACCAGGAAGGCGAGGCCCTGCACCCTGTCGTAGTAGGTGGCGACGAGGTACCAGAGGCCCACCAGCAGCGCCAGCACCGCGATCGGCGGCCACCACTGGGCGCTTCGCCGGGCGTAGATCCGCCGGATTCGGGCGTCCCGGGCGGCCACCCGACCGGTCGCGACGCCGAGCTGGTCGACGGACGCCATCAGCTGTGCCCCTCTCGGAGCGCGTGCGAGACTTCGCCGACGAGGGCGCCGAACTCCGGGGTGAAGCGGATGTCCGGGTCCCGCGGCATGGGAAAAGGCACGTCGAAGGTGCCCACGATCGACCCGGGCCGGCCCGACATCACCACCACCTTGGTCGACAGGTAGACCGCCTCGGAGACGGAGTGGGTGATGAACAGCCCGGCGAACTGCTTCTCCACGAAGAGCCGGAGCAGTTCGTCGTTGAGGCGCTCGCGGGTGATCTCGTCGAGGGCGCCGAACGGCTCGTCGAAGAGGAACAGCTCCGGTTCGAGGGTGAGCGAGCGGGCGAGCGAGGTGCGCATCTTCATGCCCCCGGACAGCTGCTTCGGCAGGTTCTTCTCGAAGCCGCCGAGGCCGACCAGGTCGATGGCCTCCTGCGCCTTCGCCCGGCGTTCCTTCGCCTTCATGCCGTTCAGCTCGGCGAGCAGCTCCACGTTGTCGGCGACGGATCGCCAGGGCAGCAGCGTCGCGTCCTGGAAGACGTAGCCGATGCGATCGGTGTCCACGACGACGCTGCCCTCCGATGACACCTCGAGGCCGGAGGCGATGCGCAGGAGCGTCGACTTGCCGCAGCCCGACGGCCCGACCACGGTGACGAATTCGCCCCGGTTCACGGTGAGGTCGACGCCGCGGAGGGCGACGGTGCCGTTGGGGAAGGTCATCTCCACGTTGGTGAAGTCGAGCAGGGTTCCGGCGGACCGGGACGCGGCGTCGGGCCGCACGGGAGCTGTCGCGGACATCTACAGCATCACCTCTCTTCTGGTTAGTTGTGCGGGGGAGGGCGCGGCCACCTCGTAGGTCACCCGGCTCTGGGCGACGAGGCTGCCGGCGTGGATCACGAAACGGTCGGCCGAGGCGTTCGCCACGACATCCGAGAGGGAGGCGCCGCGCACGGCGAGCAGCTCAGCCCGCGCACCCACCTCGACGCCGGCGAGGGGGAGGGACATCACCGAGCGCGCCCCGGTGCTCACCGCGGCGTA
Organism: Lacisediminihabitans sp.; assembly: GCF_043726815.1. Lineage (NCBI taxonomy): Bacteria > Bacillati > Actinomycetota > Actinomycetes > Micrococcales > Microbacteriaceae > Lacisediminihabitans > Lacisediminihabitans sp. Next base: position 15,636 of record NZ_JAYSJZ010000046.1, on the reverse strand, counting down.
CGCCTCGTCGAGCGTGAGGTGGCCGGCGGTCACGAGCAGCGACGCCGTCTCGAGAGCGTCGCTTCGCCCCACCGGGTTGAACGGGTCGCGCACGTTGTCGGCGCCGGCCCCCACCCGCACCCCGGCATCCAGCAGGGCGCGCAGGGCGGTGAGGCCGCGCGGCGTGGACACCTCGTGCTGCCAGCCCTGCAGGTAGAGGTTGGTGATCGGCAGCGAGATGATGCCGATGTCGCTCGCGAGAACCTCGGTGATCACCGCCTGCAGCGCATCCGGCTCGAGGGTGCCGAGGCGCACACAGTGACCGGCCGAGACGGGCCGGGTGGCCGGCCAGTCCCGCACGATCCTGGCGAATTCGACGATCGTGGGCTCGCCGGACAGGCCCTCGTCGGTGTGGATGTCGACGCCGACGTCCCGGCGCTCGGCGATCGCGAGCAGACGGCCCAGGTCGTCGTGCGGCTCCGGGGCGAGATGAGGGGCGCCGCCCACGAGTTCCACGCCGAGGTCGAGCGCCTGCTCGATGGTGGAGTCAGCCGTGTTCCAGCCGGCGAGGGCGACGAGCTCGATGTCCATGAGGCCGGCGAGCTCGTCGCGCACCCGGCAGAGCGCGTGCACGCCGCGCAGCGGGTCGTCCCCGGTGAGCATGTCCACGTGGCTGCGCACCGCGGTCGTGCCCTGCCGCAGCATGAGCAGCGCGGCCTCCCTGGCCCGATCGGCGATGCTCTCCACCGTCATCACGGAGGAGTAGTCCTTCCAGGAGGCGATCGCCTGCCCCAGGTCACCCATGGGCGGGTTGATCAGGTCCCAGGACAGGGCCTTGTCGAGGTGGGCGTGCGGTTCGGCCGGCGCGGTGAGCAGCAGGAAGCCGCCGAGGTCGAGGGAGGCGCCAGGCAGATGCGCGGTGGCCGGTCGACCGGTGCCGGCCGGGGAGACGGTGCACACGGTGTCGCCGTCGAGTTCGACGTCGACCAGCGAGCCGTCGGGGAGCATGGCGTTTGTCAGCAGGGTCAGCCGACGGGGAAGCGAGGGCATGGGGCCTCCCTAAGAATCCAAGGGGTGTGCAGCCACCGCAGCGCTGAGCCGGTTACACGCGAATGTTGATAACCTCAACATTGTCGAGGCTAGGCACCGCGCGTTTCCGGCGTGTAACGGCCCCGTTTCGACGTGTAAATTGCCGGGAAAACACCGCCGCCGATGCCGTCGGCCCGGCGATAGTGGACACCGGGCCCCGCCGGAGGTGGGGCCGACCGTAGACCAGGAGGACAACGTCAGCTCGCTCGACACCGCGCTCGACTCCGCGCTCGACTCCGCGCTCGAGACCGCGCTCGACCAGCAGGCCTCGGCGATCGGCGGCCGCATCCGCGCCCTGCGCCGCACCCGCGGGCTCACGCTCGTGCAGCTGGCGGCAATGGCCCGGCTGTCGCATCCGTTCCTCAGCCAGCTCGAGCGCGGCCGCGCCCGCCCCAGCATGGTCTCGCTCGAGAAGATCGCGAGAGCCCTCGGGTCGAGCCAGCTCGAGCTGATGGCGGCGGCCGAGGACGAGGCGGAGCCGATGGAGTCCCCGACCGTGCTCGTGCGCGCCGACGAGGGCACCCGCGGACCGTACGGCGGCGGCAGCGGGCGGCTGCTCGTGCACGGCAGGCGCAAGTTCCACCCCATGGAGTTCACCGGCGACAATCTCGACGCCGGCGAGTACTTCGTGCACGCCGAGGACGAGTTCGTGCACGTGGTGACCGGCACGGTGGTGATCGACCTCGCGGAGCACGGCACGTCCACCCTGCGCGAGGGCGACTCGCTCTACTACGTGGGCGGAACGCCGCACCGCTGGAGCGCCGTCGACGCCGACGGCTATCGGCTCTTCGTGGTGAAAGAGAAGCCGGTACGGCTGTGACGGACCACCACGAGACCGAACTGGACACGGTCGTCGTCGGCCGCAGCCGGGCGTCGGACGAGGTCGACATCTTCGAGCTGCGCGCCCCGGACGGCGCGGCGCTGCCCGCCTGGAGCCCCGGCGCGCACATCGACGTGATCCTGCCCGGCATCGGCGAACGGCAGTACTCGCTGTTGCCGGCCACCGCCGGATCGTGGCGCATCGGCGTGCTTCGCGAGCCGACCGGTCGGGGAGGCTCGGCCTGGCTGCACTCCGCGCTGGAGGTCGGCTCGGCCCTGCGCGTGCGCGGGCCCCGCAACCACTTCGCCTTCGAGCCGCAGGCCGGCACCCGCTACCTGTTCCTGGCCGGCGGAGTGGGGATAACGCCGATCGCGGCGATGGTCGACGCGGCCGCGTCGGCCGGCGTCGACTTCACCCTGCACTACTCCGGCCGGTCCCGCGGCTCGATGGCGCTGGTGGATGAGCTCACCGCCGCGCACCCGGGCCGCGTGGTCGTGCACGCCTCCGACGAGGGGGACCGACTCGACCTCGATGCCCTCTTCGCTGACCTCGATCCGGACTACGTGGTCTACTGCTGCGGTCCGGCCCACTACATCGACGCGGTCGAGACCGCCGCGGCGGGCAGGCCGCTGCACGTCGAGCGCTTCGAGGCGAAGACCCTCGGCCCGCCCGTGCTCGACGAGGCATTCGAGGTGGAGCTCGTGGGCACGGGAGTGACGGTGACCGTGCCGCCGGAGCGCAGCATCCTCGATCTCGCGGAGGAGGCGGGGGCCTTCGTGCTGTCGAGCTGCCGCGAGGGAACCTGCGGAACCTGCGAGACGGTGGTGCTGGAGGGCGAGGTCGACCACCGGGACTCGATTCTCACGCCGGACGAGCAGGCGGAAAACACGGTGATGTACATCTGCGTCTCCCGCGCCGCCGGACCGCGGCTCGTGCTCGACCTGTAGTCGGGCTAGCGGTGCCACTCTGCGGCACTCCCTTGCCCGTGGCACGGGTTGTGCAGGACGGCTTGTGCAGGACGCGTTGTGCAGGACGGTGCCGCCGCCCACGGGTGCCCGCCCCGCAGACTCCAGTTCTGCAGGACGGCTTGTGCAGGACGTCTCCGGTGGATAGCAGGACGAGAGGTGCAGAATCGACGGGAGCGTCCTGCAGACCGGGACCGTTCGGTTCGCCACACCCCTGCCGTGTCCTGCACAAAAAATGCTGCCCAAGCTGTCCTGTACACGCTGTCGTGCCGAAGGTGTCCTGCAGAAGGTGTCCTGCAGAAGGTGTCCTGCCGAAGGTGTCCTGCAGAACTGGAGTCTGTGGGGTAGGCACCCACACCTCCGGGGCCCGTCCTGCAAAACCGTCCTGCAAAACCGTCCTGCAGAACGCGGCCCGATCGACGCAGGCAGCACGGCTAGCGGTCGATCCGCTCCCGGAGGGCCGTGACGAGCTCCCGCTCGTCCTCGTGCACGAGCTCGTAGTCGCGCACGACGACCCGCCCGGCCACGACCACGTGTCGGGGGCGGCGGCCGGGGTTCGCCCAGAGCAGGCCGGCCACCGGGTCGGCGACCCCGGCATCCGCGGCTCCCGACACGTCCCAGACGCAGAGATCGGCGGCCGCGCCCGCGCGCAGATGCCCGAGCTCCAGTCTGCCGAGTCCGGCGGCGGAGCCGGCCGTCGCCATGGCGAGCACGGAGCGGGCATCGATCGGCGGACCGACGAGCGGGGCCACCTGCATGGCGAGCCGGGCATCCGCGAGCAGGTGGCCGGCGTCGTTGCTGCCGCCCCCGCTGGTGCCGAGGCCCACGGTGATGCCGGCGGCGCGCAACGCGGCCACCGGGGCGATCCCCCAGCCCATCGGCAGGTCGCAGCCCGGCGCGTGGGTGGCGGTGATGCCGGAGGAGGCGAGCCGCGCGATCTCGTCGCCGGTCACGTCGCAGAGGTGGGCGAGCGTCACGTCCGCGGCCAGCCAGCCCCACTCCTCGAGCAGGTCGATCGGGCGGCGGCCGTACCTCTCGAGCGCGATCGCCACATCCACCTGTTCGTTCGCCTGGGTGCGACGGCGCAGCCCGTGCCGCGCGGCGACCTCGCCGAGCAACTCGAAGGTCTCGCGGGAGTCGCTGTGCACCCCGGCCGGTCCCACGGCGAGCTGGAGCATCCCGTCGGTGCTCACTCCGCCGTCAGCGCCGGGCAGCAGCGCCGCGACGATGGCCTCCGCGGAGGCCGCCGCCTCCTGCGGGTCGTCGCGGGCGGAGCCGCGCACGAAGGCGAGCCGGGCGCCGAGGCCGCGCACCGCGCCCGCCGTCGCCCTCGCGATGGCGACGGTGTCGGCCCCGGCCGGCCACGTGAGGTGGTGGTCGGCGACGGTTGTCACGCCGTTCAGCAGGCCCTCGGCGACGCCGACCGACGCCGCAGCGTGGGCGAGCTCGGCATCCACCCCCACCCGGGCGTAGGCATCGGCCATCGTCGGCAGCCAGTCGGCCATCGGCACGCCGCGGGTGCCCGGCAGGGTGCGGAAGGCGGTCTGCAGCAGGTGGTGGTGCGCGTTGATGAGCCCGGGGGTGAGCACGCAGCCCGACACGTCGATTGTCTCGCCGCCCGTGCGCGCCGCCTCCGTGACCACCCCCTCGTCGACGACGAGATCGCCCTCGCGCTCGGTGGTCTCGTCGATGACGATGCGGAGGGCGCCGGAAAGAGTGAGCATGGTCAGTTCCTAGCACGTCGATGTGTCGGGCTCATGTCGTGCCGGTGCCTCCGCGGCCGCCGCGCCCCCGCCGGGCCGCGGCTCAGTCGGTCGCGGGGATGGATCGCACGATGCTCGCCGCGGCCGCGGCGAACACCCGGTAGGTGGCGGGGTCGAGCGAGGCGAGGGTGAGCTGCCCCCGCTCGGCAATGTGGGCGTCGTACGGCACGGCGAACACCTGGGCGGCCCCGGCCCCCTCGATGATCCGATTGATGCGCTCGAGCACCTGGGGGTGCTCTGGGCGTCCGTCGGTGAGCCGCAGGATCACCGCGCGACCGGCGAGCGCCGCCGCCCGTCCGCCCCGGGAGCGCAGACGCTCGAGCAGGGCGAGCGCCTCGAAGACGGACTCGCCGGCGTTCAGCACCGGGATGACCAGCGCGTCCGCGGTCTCGACGGCACCATCGAAGGCGTCCGAGCTCGACTGGTTGCCGCTGTCCATCACCCGGATGCCGTAGTACTCGTCGATCACGGCCGCCACGGCGATCACGTCGTCGCGACCGAGCCGATCCCGCTCGCGCACGGACCCGATCACGGAGGCGAACGAGGTCTGCGGGGCCGTATAGCCGGCGAGCTGCCCGGCGCTCGTGACCGTGGCCACATCGCGCACCAGTTCGCCGAGGCCTAGGGCGGGGCTTCCCTCCGCCCGGAAGGTGAGGGCGCCCGGGTCATCCGACACCTCCACGACGCAGACCGATCCGCCGCGCACGGAGGCGAGGGTGCCGCCGAGCAGCAGCGACACCGGCGTCTTGCCCACGCCGCCCTTGCGGTTGGCGACGAGCACGCTCACGGCGCGGGTCCAGGTGGTCTGCCGGATGGTCTCCTCGTCGCGCCGCAGCCGCTCCGCCGACTGAGTGAGCGCCTGCTCGGCCGCACCGGGCGCCAGTCGGATGCCGAACCGGCCGAGCACTCCGCGCACGCCCCGAGTGGCGATGACCGGCTCGGTGACCGTCGCAATCGACGCGAGGTCGTCGGCGGCAGGCGGGGAGTCGGCCGGAATCCGCGCAGCCGTCGCCGGCACGGGGGCGGGCGCCCACCGGTTCTCGGCCGCGGGCTGCCGTTCGCCAGGCCCGGTCACGCGGGAGGCGACCGAGAAGGCGACGGGGGGCTCCGCGCGGGCGGACGTGAGGTCGATCAGGTTGTCGGTCATCTGGTTCCCATTTCTGCGGAGGGTGGTGGACGTCAGGTCACGATGGCTGGCGCGGGAATCTGCAGTGTCACGAGCTCGCCCGAGCCGAGGTGCGCGACCGCCCGCCCCGGAACGACCTTGGGCGACACCGCGGAACGGGCGAGGCGCACGCCGAGGAGGTCGCCGTCGATGGTGTTCTGCGGTGACAGCAGCGCGCCCCGACGGTTCTTCTTCACGTCGACCTGCCAGCCGGAGAAGCCGGCGCACAGCTCGGCCGAATTGCCGCCCAGGATGAGGCCGCGGCGATTGTCGCCCGCCGCGCGGATGAAGCCCCGCAGCCAGGCCTTCGCCGGGGCATCCATCAGCATCTCGCCGTCGTCGACGATCAACACGACGGGTGTTCCGTCCGGGTCGAGGTGCGGCGCGAGGTCGGCCTCGGTGAGCTCGGTGTGGGTGAACAGCGCGCGCACCCCCGGCGTACCAGCGAGCTCCCGCAGCGGACTCGACCGCGGGCAGGCGAGCACGAGTTGGCTGCCGGCGCGTAGCAGCGAGTTCGCCATCACGGCGAGCAGCGAGCTGCGGCCCGAGCGCGACGGCCCGGCCACGATGAAGGTCGGCGCGTCGTGCTCCAGATCGATGCCGTGGGCCAGCAGCCGGTCCCCGCCCACGCCGACGAGCGCCCACATCGGCCCCGGGGTCTCATCGGTGAGCAGGAGTGCCTGTTCGAGATCGAGGATCGACGGCAGGTCGTCCACCCGGAAGGGCAGCGACGCCACGGGCACGGCCGCCTTCGCCGCGAGTTCCCGGCCGAGGCTTCGCACGGCCTCGCTCTGGGCCTGGCCGGACGGGTCGTCCCCGACCAGGGCGATCTGCAGCTCGATGCCGCTCCCCGAGCGGAATCCGCGGCCCGGCGGCACCTCGGTCGGGAGTGTCTTGTGGTTGAGGTCGGCGAGGCTGTAGTCGAGCCGGTCGGTGAGCCGCAGGATCACCTTGTCGTCGCACAGCACGCTCATCCGGCTCGTGAGCAGGCTGCGGTCGCCGGCGATGACGAGGTGCACCCCGGCGCTCGCGCCATCGCGCAGCAAAGAGTGGATGCTGTCGGTGAGGGCACCTCCGTCGAGCTCGCCCAGGGTGCTCACGAAATTCTCCCAGCGGTCGATGAGCACGAGGATGTGGGGGAGCCGCTGCCCGGGCTCGGCCGAGAGCCGCTGCTCGGCGATGTTCGCGTGGCTGCCGGCGCCGAGCAGCTCGTGCCGACGCAACACCTCGGCCTCGAGCCGCTGGATAAGTCGCGCCGCCCGTTCGGCCTGGTTGCGCTGGGCGACCGCGCCGCAGTGCGGCAGCGCGGCGAGGGAGGAGAGGGCGCCGTTGCCGCAGTCGATGCCGTAGAGGTGCAGGTCGGCCACACTCGCGCTCGCCGCGGCGCTGGCGGCGATCGTGCGCAGCGCGCCGGACCGCCCGGAGCCCGGCGCCCCCACGACGTACAGGTGGCCGAAACGGTCGAGGTCGATCGCGGCGTTCTGCTGGCGTTGCGCCGACGGGATGTCTTCCCTGGCCCAGTCGATTCCGGCCCCGGACGGTGTCTGGTGGAGCGTCTCGAGCGACACCGTCTCGGGCAGCGGGGCCAGCCACGGGCTGTGCTGTGGTTCGATCGCGAGCAGCTCCGTGGCCTCGCGGATCGCCGCCACCAGCAGGGAGAGTTCCGTGGTGGTGGTCGCCGCCGCGTCCGCCCGCGGCGCCCGCGGCACCGGCGCCGAGAACAGTTCACGGGAGAGCCGCGCCACGAACGGCGCCCTCGTGGCGGCCTCGGCCGTCTCGATCCTCGCCGTGCCGCCCACGCGCGCGGCCTGGAACGGGATGATCGACGCGTGGCCGAGGCGGGCATACGCCCTGCCCGGGATGGCCTTGGAGATGCGGGCGGCATCCGGGATGTCGATCACGTCCGAGCTCTCGCCGGCGTCCGTCATGCGAAGCGCGACCCGGAGGTTCGTGTTCGCACGGATCTCGGGGGAGATCACGCCGCTCGGCCGCTGGGTCGCCATCACGAGGTGCACCCCGAGCGAGCGCCCGCGTTGGGCGATGCCGACGAGCCCCGCCACGAAGTCGGGCAGCTCCTTCGCCATCGCAGCGAACTCGTCGATGACGATGGCGAGGCGGGGAAGGTTCTCGCCTCGGCCGCCGAGGGAGAGGTGGGCGTAGTAGGTCTCGAGGTCCTTCGCGCCGACCGCGCCGAGGATCTCCTCCCGTCGGATGAGCTCCGCCCGGAGCGACCCGAGCGCGCGCTGCACGAGATGGGTGTCGAGGTCGGTGACCAGGCCCACGGTGTGCGGTAGGTCCGCACACTCGCTGAAGGCCGCGCCGCCCTTGTAGTCGATGAGCACGAAGGTCATGGCGTCCGGACGATTGGCGGCAGCAAGGGACGCGACGAGGGTCTGCAGGAACTCGGACTTGCCCGAGCCGGTCGTGCCGGCGACGAGCCCGTGCGGCCCGTCCCGCACCAGGTCGATCGCGAACGGCCCATCGAGGGAGATTCCGATCACCGCCTCGGTGGTTCGGCCTCCGCGCGACCAGCGCTCGGCCACCGCGCGGCCCGTCGGAGTGCCGAGTCCGAGCACCTCGAGCAGGTTCGCCGAGGTGGGAAGCAGACTGTCCGAATCCGAGGGGCTCACGTCCCGCATCGGGGCGAGCGATCGCGCCATCGCCTCGAACCAGTCGTCGGAGACCACGTCGGCCAGCACGCCGTCGATGTCGTCGGCATTGTGCTGCTTGAGCAGCAGGGTGCCCTCCGAGCGTTCGACGATCACCGCCGTGCACTCCTCCGGCAGCTGCCGCTCCTCCTCCTCGAGGCAGAGGAGGTGAACGCCGACCCCGGGGCCGTCGCGCAGGAGGGTCACGATCCCCGGCATCGCCCGCAGGCGGCGGGCGCCGTCGAGCACGACCAGAACGTCGGGCGCATGGCGCGCCGAGGCTGAGCCGGCCGCCGAGGAAGCCTTCGTGCGCTCGGCCACCAGTTGGCCGAGCTCCGCGACCCGGCGGCCGAGGGAGTCGGAGTCGGCGCCGGTGAGCGCGAGGGCGTCCTGGCCGAGGGCGGGCCGAAGGTGCGGTAGCCAGAGGGCCCAGTCCCACGCGCCGAGCGTGTCGGGCGACGCGAGGATGCAGAGCTGCAGGTCTCGAGGGCTCTGCAGCACCGCGAGCTGGCCGATCATCCACTTGCCGACCGCACGCGCCCAGTCCTCCCGGCCCGCGATGCCGATGACGCCGGCCTCGGAGATCGACAGCGTGGCCGGCACCGCCCGGTTCATTCCGGTGGACAGCCGCCGATGCTCGAGCTCCGCCATGTCCTCGAGCTGCACGGTGCTCGGCAGGTCGGCGCTGCCCACCCGCACGAGGAGGTGGTCGGGGTCGGTGTTGCGTCTCTCCCACAGTCGCCGGGTCGGCGCGGTGGCCGCGAGCAGCAGCTCGGCCGCATCCGGAGTCGTCCGTCGGCGCCGGCGCTGTTCGGCCGCCACGGCCTCGGCCACCTCCTCGGCGATCGACTCCATGGTCTTCTTGTGCTCGGCGAGCAGCCGTCGGTGGCTCTTCTTGCCGTTGCGCCGGGAGGAGAGGTTGGAGCCGATCATCATCACGGGCGACATGAGGGCGAAGAGCAGGTAGAACGGCTGGCGGAGCATCACCGCCATGGAGACCCCGAGCAGGGCGGGGATCATGGCGGTGATCCACGGCAGCGAGTTCTTGGTGGGCGCGACCGGGGGCGCCGGATAGCGGAACCGGTTGGCGGGAACGGGCGGCAGCAGGCGCGGTGGGCGGTTGTAATCGAGCCAGCCCTCGTCCGGCGAGCGGATGAGTTCAGCGTCGCCGAGGGTCGGCGGATGCGCCGTGAGCACCGACCTGCCGACCTGCAACTGCGCGCCGGCGAGCCAGACCACCGGTTCCGAGCCCAGTTCGGCCTGCTCGAGGAGGAGGGCATCCTCGCCCGTGGCACGGATGATGACCGTGCCGTCGAGGCCGAGCAGCACCGAGGCCAGCGCCGACCCGGTGATCTGCACACCGAAGACCGCGCCGCCCTGCTCGTCGATGCCGATGGTGGTGTGCCCGACGGTGAGCCGGCGGATTCGCCCGCTGCCGGGTCCGGCAACGAACCGCAGCTCGACGAGGCCCTCCTGGGGTGGGGATGCGTGGCTCTCGCCGATGGTGAGCACCGCGCCGTCCATCAGTCCGCTCTCGGCAAAGGTCGCGCCAGAGTGGTCGTCAGCCGTCTGCCCCTCGCCGCCGCCGAGGCGGGACCGGATCGCGCGCACGATCTGCGTCAGGGGAGTGCCGGGCTCGGCGTCCACGAGCACGTCGGTGGACGCGCGGGCGAGGGCGTCCCGCACCGTGATGATGACCCTCACGCGGCGGCGCCGATGGGGTGCTGCAGGAGCGCGTCGTTCCCCACGGTGCCGTCAGCACCGACGGTGAACCTCCAGCGGGCGCGCGGGGATCCGCCGAGAAGGATCACGGGCCAGCGGCAGTCGGGGTGCTCCAGCGCGCGCAGGAGTTCCGCGCCGAGTTCGCCGGACGGATGCTCGGCCAGGACGGCGAAACCGGTGGCGCCCGCGGCGACCCCGGCCACGACATCCTCGATCGTCGCCGTGGAGACGGTGGCGCTGCCGGCGAGCTCGTCGAGCCCGACGAGCACGATGGGCGCGCCGGTCGACCACGGATTGTGGGCGAGCTCGTCGATCCAGCGGCGCACGGTGGGCTCCGCCTCTCCCTCGATCGAGATCAGGCCGTGCGCCTGGCGGAGGTCGACGAATCTGCGTTCGGTCGACCCGCCGATGCCGATGAGCCCGCCGAACGGCATGTCGGGGGCGCCGATCGACCCGTCGAGACCGCCGAGGGTACGGCTCCACTCGGTGCCGCCTCGAGCGGCGACCCACGGTGCCGGCGACTCCGGTGCCGGCGACGACAGGTGCAGGCGGATCGACACCGGGCCGACGACCGCCACGACGACACCGGGCACCGGGAGCCGTTCGCGGCGGCACGCGTCAATCATTGCCGCGAGGGCACCGTGCAGGACGAGTGCGGGTCGGGGGTCGTACCCGGGTTCCGGCGCCGGGCGGCGCCCGCGTCTGACCAGGGTGGTGAGCAGGGTCGCCACGCCGAGACCGAACAGGGCGATGCCGAGGATCAGGACGAGGAGCGGAACGAGGTCGATGGGGGTGCCTTTCCGGGTGCTAGCGCGAGGCGATCTCGGCGAGGCGCGACTCGAGATCGCTGGGGTCGACGCCGGGAACATCGGTCCAGCGGAACGTGGTCATGAGGGCGTCGAAGAGCAGCACGAGGGCGTCCGAGAGATCCTGGCTCGGGTTGTCGCCCGACACGGCCGAGAACGACATCACGACCCAGCGGCCCTCGCGATGCGGCACCTCGATCGTGTACACGACCTGCCGGGTGGCGACCTCTGGCCAGTCGCCCGATTGCTGCACGCGAGTTGTCGTGGTGTCGGTGCGCAGCGCGGACGCGCCATCCACCGTCGCCTCCGTCGCGTCGATGTGAGGGTCGCTGAGAACCGCCGCGATCACCTCGGCCGGCGAGGCCAGGCCGTCGTCCTCCACCTCGGTCTCGATCAACGAGGCCGGCGCGGTGAAGCCATCGACGGGCCGGGTGGGCAGGTAGACGGCAGTGGCCCCGGCATCCCGGGCCTCGAGTGCCGCCCCGGTGAGTCTCTTGCGCAGCTCGCCCCGCCACGGCTCCGCGCTGTCCCGGGGGAGGGAGGCCGGCAGGGCGTCCGCCACGATCTCCTCGATCAGAGCCAGGAGCAGGGGACGCTCCCGCTCCCGCACCGGCAGGCGCGACCAGCCGGGCGGAAGGGCCATGACGAAGGATGCCTGGGGTGCGACCAGTGCATCCGGCTCGCTCACGAGTCGCCTCCGATGCGCACGCAGCCGAGCAGCTCCTCGAGGTCGGCCGAGAACAGCGGCACGAGGTCGAGATCCATCGTGCGCCAGGTGAGCACGGTGTCTGCGCCGCCGCCGCGCCGAGCGCAGCTGACCGTGGCCCAGAGGTTGCCGTCGTCATCCAGATCGAAGCGGGTCACGCGGATGCCGTCGCCGAGGCTGTCCGGCAGGTACTCGACCGTCGGCAGTTCGACGGCTTGCCCGCCGGTGGCCCCCGCCGCCTCCAGCAGGTCCCCGGGGTCTTCGCCCGTCGCCGTCACCGAGACGATGACGGGAAGCGGCCAGCGTCCGGGAATGGTCAGCCCGGCCACGAGCTGGCGATCGTCGGCCAGCGCGTTCGAGAACTCGAGGAGGAGATCGATCGCCTCCCCGATCTGAAGCGGTGTGCCGCCGGCCGCCACCGAGGTGTCGAGTTGTGAATCGATGCCCTCGAGAAACTCGAACACGCGGCCCACGTCGCTCCGCCAGAGTTCCGAGTCGAAGGGCGCCGTGGGCACTTCGAGCCAGTCGGGAAGGCTCAACTCGAGCGACCACGTCACTGCCGAGACCTCGTTCATATCTTGGCGGTGGTGAGGTCGGCCTTCGTGCCGGAGACCGCGTCGTTGTATGGGCTCGGCGGATAGGAACCAACCTTGTGCACGAGCAGCCCCCATCCGGCGACGACGCGTCCACCATTGGCGTAGTGCCACAGGGGCTGCGACTTGCTGACGATGCCCAGGTTGGCGTTGGCCACGCCCTGCAGCTCCTTGTACTTCAGCGCCTTGTCGACCGAGAGCAGGCGATCCCACTTGTAGTCGTGCTTCACGACCACGTCCTTGATCTTGCCCCAGTCGTTCTTCAAATAGTCGGGGTGGCGCGTGTTCCAGAACTGCGGCTTGATCTTGAAGTCCTTGTTGATCACCTTGGAGATGGAGTTGAAGCGGAGGTTGCGCAGTCCCTTGTCCAGCGCCATGGTGCGGATGTTCCCCTGGGAGATCGCCACCGGCCCCTTGGCATTGGCGAACACGCGAAGCCGGTCCGCCTTCACCGCGCTGACCACCTTCTGCACCTTCGGCAGCTCGTCGATGACCTTCGACATCGCCTGGGTCGGCGTGCCCTTGCCTCCCGCGGATCCGACCTTCGCCAGCAGGCCGATGTGGGAATTCTGCACGATCTTGGCGATCAGCGCGCCGGCACCGAGCATGAGCACGCTCACCGCGCCGAGGATCACATCGAGCCAGGATCCCTCGCCCATTGCCGCGAGGGCCGTGGAGGCGGCGAGCGAGACCACCGCGACGATGGCACCCGCAATGGCCAGCACGGCGAGCCCGGGAATGAAGAAGGCGAGCACCGCGAGCGCCACCCCGATCCACATCAGCACCTTCACCAGCACCTTGAGGAGCTTGATGAAGAACTGCTTGATCTTGTAGGCGAGGGTATCGGTGAGGCCGTCGTGCCAGGCCGCCTTGATCACGGTGGACGCGCGCTGGCCGGCATCGTCCAGGGCCGCAAGGGCGTTGTCGAGTCGCGTCCTGGCGGCGGCCGCGGCGTCGCTCGCGCTGCCGATGGCCGTCGCGCGCCTGGCGACGTCCTGGGTCTCCTGGTCTGTCAGGGGAGGGGCGTCCTTAGGGCGGTCGGCGCTCGGGTCGGCCATCGCGTTGGAGGAGGCGCGTGCCGCGTCCGCCGCTTCGGCGTCGACGAGCGCCTTGGCGGACTCGCTCCGAACCTGGTCGAGCTCGGGCGCATAGACCCTGAGGGCCTCGCCCACCGCGGCGTAGCGGCCGGAGGCCTGGGCGAGGGACTCTCCCACGTCATGGCTGCGCTTGCGCAGGGCGTCCGCCGACTCGCCCTTGAGCTCGGTGGTGTCACCGTTGCCGATCTTCTTCAGCGTCGCCGCCTCACTGCTGATGGTCTCCGCCATCGTCTTGTAGTACTGGGTGAGCTCGGCGAGTCGAGCCGGATCCCCGCCGACAGGGTCGGTGGAGTGGTTGAGGAGTTGCCAGTTGCCAGGGCGAGCGGACATGGACGGACCTTTCGGATCACGCGTAAAGAAGAGGGAACGGGTCAGGCCGTCTCGGTCGAGGTCTCGAGACTCTCCGAGAGTTGCTTCTCGGTGTCGGTGAAGGCGGCGGTCATTTCCTCGAGCTTCTTCTGGAGGCCGCCGACGGCCTCCGAGATCTTGCCGCGGTGGATCTTCCAGTCGCCGGAGAACTTGCCCATGGCCGACGTGAGGGCGGACTGCCCCCAGATGCTGTCGTCGGCATGGGAGTGGTCGTCGACGTGATCGAACTCGGTCTTGATCGACGTGAGCTTCGCGGTGGACTCCTCGAGCACCGCCGCCGTCACGATGAGATTTGCCATGGGTGCCAGTCCGTTCCGATTGAGAGTGGGGGCCGGCGCCGGACCGCCTGGGCCGGTCCGGCGCCGATCCGGGGCGAGGCTGACTACTTGGAGAGCGCCTTGGCGAGCTCGGAGTCGGTGCTCTCGAGCGCGTCGGCCGCGGCGGTGAGGTACTGGCTCATGCCCTCGAGGCCCTGGATGGTCTTCGTCGCCCCGTCGTTGAACTCCTGGTACGAGGAGCCGAACGCGACGGAGGACTTGTCGGTGACGTAGCCTCCGGCGATGAGCCCGTCGACGAGGGTCTTGAGTTCGCGAAGCTTGGACTCGATGTCCTGCTCGCCGTTGTTCAGCCGGGTCGCGGAGTCGCGCATGTCGCCGTAGGTGACGTTCAAGTTGGGCATGGTCTGCTCCTTCTGTGAGGGATGAGCTTCCGAGTCGTGTGGAAGACGTGGGCAACCCTATGAGCGTCCGTGCCCCTCGAACGGGGGAAGACAGGGACGTTAGCCGATCGGTCAATCGGTCGCCGCCACGTGGTGCGGCCGTGCTACAAGCCGTCGGTCTCGAGCGGTTCCTGGGCGCCCGGGCGGGTTCGTCGGGGAATCAGCACGCCCCGCACCAGCGCAACCGAGACGAGGGCGGCGCGGTTGTCGACCTTCCACGAGCGCATCACCCGGGCGAGGTGCCACTTCACGGCCTGCTGGCTGTAGTCGGTTGCCTCGGCGATCTGTTCGTTCGACTGGCCGGCCGCCACGAGGGCGAGCATCTCCAGCGCCGGGCTCTCCACGGTGCCGGCCACCGGCACCAGGTCGAGGCTGTCGCCGTCCGTGACGGCAGCGCGGGCATCCGCGATCCCGCGCGAGTCCGCCCACGATTCGGCCCAGCACGCGCCGAGCTCCCCGGCGATCAGCGCGGCCCGGCCCATGAGCACCGTCAGGTCGCGCGCGTTCAGCCCGGTCTCGCTCGCGTGGATGAAGGCGCTGAAGACCCGCAGGGCCGGAATGCTGCCGCGAAGCACCACCGAGAGGGGCACGTTCGCGTCCCTCATGGCGAGCGCCGAGCTGCGGATCACGGCGAGGCTCGCCGGTTCGAGCCGCGATCCCGTCTCCATGCAGCGCAGGGCGTCCGGCAGAACCGGCGGCAGGATCTCCCGATAGCGCTCCTTCAGCCAGTCGCCGTGGGCCCCGGCGGAGCCGAAGTGGTTGCCCGCCAGCATCGCGGCGGAGAGCTCATCGCTCCGCTCGCTCAGACCGAGGGCCAGCACCCTCTTGGGCAGGGGCGCCGAGACGCCCGGCTCGGCGGGGTCTTCCGGTCGCCGCCCGAAGCGGGAACGGAAGAATGTCTCCTCGGCGGCCGGGCCGGCGGCGCTCAGGCCGGCTCTCGCTGCACCAGCTTCTGCCACCGGCGCCTCCAATCTCGGTCGGCCGCCCGGTCGACTGCTCTCCACCGGTCGCCGCAACGTCCTCGGCTCATCCCCGGGTCGCCCAGCATCATGAGGAAGACTTTGCAACCATAACCGCGGCGAGGCCCTCAAACGGGGGATGTGGCCGATATTCACGACACGTTAATGAGAAGTCGTCGATCCTGTCCGCCCTTTGGGGGACGGCGCGAAACCGGGGTGGCGCGCGCCGCTCGCGCC